>DASUJJ010000327.1:0-17199 GCA_036279335.1 Dyella sp. | reverse complement strand
GAGTCGGCTACGGCGGCGGCCCCGCGCGGGCGCCGCTCCCAGTGGCTGAAGATTTCCGCCGGTGGTGCCATTGCCGCCAGTGTGGCCGTGGTGGCGTTGATGGCTGGCCGGCCGTCCGGACACGCGGTGGATGCGCCGCTGGCCACGCCGTCGGTCGCCGGAATCGGCGAGTCGGCTGCGGCGCCGGTGCAGGCTGCGCCGGCAGCCGCGCCAGCCGCCGTGCCGGCCTGGTTGAGCAATACCAATGCGTTCCGCTACAGCCAGCAGGCGGCGTTTCCCGCAGGCGATGGCATCTCGCCGTACGAGCAGTCGCTCTCGCCCTACCGGGTCAACGGCTATCGCACCCGCCAGAACGCCGATGGCAGCTATCTGCTGCTGATCGATCCCACCCGCCAGTCGGCCCGGCGCCCCGTGCGCGAGGCTGCGCTCGCCCAGTAACCGGCGACCGCGTGTACGTCGTCGCGGCGTCCCGGACGTCTTGAAAAGAGCCACGATGCGCCAGGCGCGTCGCCGGCATTCGTTTGTCTATGTACCAAGGAGGAGATATGAGTCGTCCCAGCGTGCGCGTGCTTGCCTGCAGCGTGATGATCGGACTTGCCGCTGCCAGTGGTGTCCAGGCCGAGGCAGCGGCTGCAGCGCCAGTTGCCTCGTTGCCGGACTTCACCGGCATCGTCGAGCAGAACGCCGCCTCCGTGGTGCACGTGGAGGCCAAGTACAACGGCCGCCGCGAGCCCCGCGCGATGGCCGGCATGCCCGGCGCCCCCGGCAGCGACCGGCAGGCCGAGATCCTACGGCGCTTCTTCGGCATGCCGACCTTGCCCTCGCCCGAGGAGCGCGAGCACACCGCGCTGGGTTCGGGCTTCATCATTTCCAGCGACGGCTACATCCTCACCAACAACCACGTCGTCGAGGGCGCCGATGAGGTGACCGTGCGTCTGCAGGATCGCCGCACGCTGACGGCCAAGGTGGTCGGTACCGATCCGCAGTACGACATCGCCCTGCTCAAGGTGCATGCAGACAAGCCGCTGCCGGCGGTGCGCATCGGCGATTCGCAGTCGCTCAAGCCGGGGCAGTGGGTGCTGGCGATCGGCTCGCCGTTCGGTTTCGACTACACCGTGACGCAGGGCATCGTGAGCGCGGTCGGACGCAATCTCGGCCGCGGCGACCAGCCGTATACCTCCTTCATCCAGACCGATGTGCCGATCAATCGCGGCAACTCGGGTGGGCCGCTGTTCAACCTGCAAGGGCAGGTGGTGGGCATCAATTCGCAGATCTACTCGAACACCGGCGGCTATCTCGGCGTGGCGTTCTCGATTCCGATCGACGTGGCGATGAACGCGGTCGAACAGCTGAAGTCGCAGGGCTTCGTCACCCGCGGCCAGCTCGGCGTGATGGTGCAGGGCGTGAGCGACGACATGGTCAAGGTGTTCAAGCTCGACCGCGGCGCCGGCGCCGTGGTGACCCAGGTGAGCCCGGACAGTGGCGCCGAGAAGGCGGGTATCCAGGCCGGCGACATCATCCTCAAGTACAACGGCGAGACCATCGAGCAGCCCGGCGACCTGCCGCCCCTGGTGGGCCTGACCAAGCCGGGCACCAGGGTGCCGGTGGAAGTGCTGCGCAACGGCAAGCATGAAACGATCAAGGTGACCGTGGGCACCGCTCCGCGCGATCCCGACGCCGTCTCGCCCGATGGCAGTGCACCCGTGCACACCTCCGGTTCGCAGGCGCTCGGCCTCACGGTCGGCCCGCTCAGCGACGACGATCGCAGGCAGATGGGCCTGAGCTCGGACGAGGGCGTGCAGGTGACGGACATCACCGGCGAAGCGGCGGCACAGGCGGGACTTCGCGCCGGTGACGTGATCCTGCGCGTGAACCAGCACGCGGTCACCGGCGTGGACGACTTCCGCGACGCGACCAAGGACGTCAAGGCAGGCAGCACCGTGCTGCTGCTGGTGCGCCGCGGCGAGCAGAGCAGCTTCATCGGCGTCACCGTGCCGGACGGCAAGTGACCTGACGCCCCGGCGGCCATCGTGCAATGGCTGCCGGGGCGCAGGCTGCACGGCGTTCCATGCGATAATGCCGGGTTCGTGCCGCCATCCCGGCGGCACGCCGCCGGCGCCTCCGCCGCGCGGTGCAAGCCGACAGCGTAGCCCATGGAACTGATCCGCAATTTCTCCATCATCGCGCACATCGACCACGGCAAGTCCACGCTGGCCGACCGCATCATCCAGATCTGCGGCGGCCTCGCCGATCGCGAGATGGAAGCCCAGGTGCTCGACTCCAACCCGATCGAGCGCGAGCGCGGCATCACCATCAAGGCGCAGTCCGTGTCGCTGCCGTACAAGGCGCGCGACGGCAAGACCTACCAGCTCAACTTCATCGACACGCCCGGCCACGTGGACTTTTCCTATGAGGTGAGCCGCTCGCTGGCCGCGTGCGAAGGCGCGCTGCTGGTGGTGGACGCCGCCCAGGGTGTGGAGGCGCAGTCGGTCGCCAACTGCTACACCGCCGTCGAGATGGGGCTGGAAGTGGTCCCCGTGCTCAACAAGATCGACCTGCCCACCGCCGACATCGACAAGGTGAAGGGCGAGATCGAGGCGGTGATCGGCATCGACGCCGACGATGCGGTGGCGGTCAGCGCCAAGACCGGCCTCAACGTGGTGGAGGTGCTCGAGGCGATCGTGGCGCGCATCCCGCCGCCCAAGCCGCGCGATACCGACCGTCTGCAGGCGCTGATCATCGACTCGTGGTTCGACAACTACCTCGGCGTGGTGTCGCTGGTGCGCATCATGCAGGGCGAGATCAAGCCTGGCGACAAGCTGCTGGTGATGTCCACCGGGCGCACCCACGAGGTGGGCGAGGTGGGCGTGTTCACGCCCAAGCGCAAGAAGCTCGCCCGACTCGGTGCCGGTGAGGTGGGCTGGATCACCGCGTCGATCAAGGACGTGCACGGCGCGCCGGTGGGCGACACGCTCACGCTGGCCGGCAAGCCGGCCGACAAGCCGCTGCCCGGCTTCCAGACCATGCAGCCGCGCGTGTTCGCCGGCCTGTTCCCGGTTTCGGCCGATGACTACCCCGCACTGCGCGAGGCGCTGGACAAGCTGCGCCTCAACGATGCCGCGCTGTTCTTCGAGCCCGAATCGTCCGAGGCGATGGGCTTCGGCTTCCGCTGCGGCTTCCTTGGCATGCTGCACATGGAGATCGTGCAGGAGCGGCTGGAGCGCGAGTACGACCTCGACCTCATCACCACCGCGCCGACCGTGGTCTACGAGGTGCTCAAGACCGACGGCACGGTGATGTCGCTGGACAACCCGGCCAAGCTGCCGCCGGTGCCGCAGATCGACGAGATCCGCGAGCCGATCGTGGTGGCCAGCATCCTCACGCCGCAGGAATACATCGGCAACATCATCACGCTGTGCGAGGAAAAGCGCGGCGTACAGCGCTCGATCCAGTACCTGGCCACCCAGGTGCAGATCACCTACGAGATCCCGCTGGCGGAGGTGGTGCTGGATTTCTTCGATCGGCTGAAATCGGTCTCACGCGGCTACGCCTCGATGGACTACCACTTCGATCGCTTCGAGGCCGGCCCCTTCGTGCGCACCGACGTGCTGATCAACGGCGACCGCGTGGACGCGCTGAGCCTGATCGTCCACCGCGTGCACGCCGAGCGCCGCGGTCGCGATCTGGTCGAGCGCATGAAGGATCTGATCCCGCGCCAGCAGTTCGACGTGGCGATCCAGGCGGCGATCGGCGCGCAGATCGTGGCGCGCTCTACCGTCAAGGCACTGCGCAAGAACGTGCTGGCGAAGTGCTACGGCGGCGACGTGAGCCGCAAGAAGAAACTTCTGGAGAAGCAGAAGGAAGGCAAGAAGCGCATGAAGCAGGTGGGTCGGGTGGAGATTCCGCAGGAAGCCTTCCTCGCCGTGCTGAAGGTGGACAAATAGGCGGCGTGCCCCCGGCGGTGATCCGCCACGGGCCATGGGTGCCATCGACTGCTGACGGAGCGACACATGGATTTTGATTTTTCCGCCATCCTGCTCGGCCTGACCGTGCTGTTCGGCGTGGTCTGGGGGCTGGATCGGGCGCTGCTGTACCGCCGTCGCAAGGCGCGTCTGGATGCCGCTGGCGTGGAGTACCGCGACCCGATCCCGGTGGACTGGGCGCGCTCGCTGTTCCCGGTGGTGTTCGTGGTGCTGCTGCTGCGCTCGTTCGTGGCCGAGCCGTTCCGCATTCCCTCCGGTTCGATGATGCCCACGCTCGACGTGGGTGATTTCATCCTGGTCAACAAGTTCGCCTACGGTCTGCGCCTGCCGGCGTTCAACACCAAGATCCTCGATATCGGCGAGCCCAAGCGCGGTGACGTGGTGGTATTCCGCTTCCCGGGCTATCTCTGCCGCGATGCCAGCGGGCATTTGCAGCGCATCGGTGGTGCAGAGGATGGCGCGGTTCCGGCGAGCGGCGCCGACCACGCCTGCCCGACGCCGCTGACTCCGGTGCCCAGCCAGAACTGGATCAAGCGCGTGATCGGTCTGCCGGGCGACACCATCGAGGTGCGCGACAGCCAGATCGTGATCAACGGCAAGCCGGTGGCCTCGGACGAATTGGGGCCCTACGTCGGCAACCCGCAGCGTCCAGCCGACGCCGAGCTGCTCTACTTCGGCGCCTCGGTGTGGAACGAGCACCTGCCGCGCGAGAACGGCAAGACCGTCGACCATCTGGTGGCCCGCATGCCGTCGCGCATGCCCACCAACAGCATTCCCAATGCCCTGGTGCCCTCCAAGGTGCCGCAGGGCTGCTATCTGGTGATGGGCGACGATCGCGAGAACAGCACCGACAGCCGCTGGTGGGGCTGTCTGCCGGAGAAGAACCTCGCCGGCAAGGCCTTCCTGATCTGGTTCAGCTGGCAGGGCCTGCATACCGGCGGGGTGGCCTGGAAGCGCATCGGCACGTTGATTCACTGATCTGCGACGGCGGGCGCGTGACGCGCGCGCCGCCGGCGGGCAGAATCGCCCTCGCCGTGCGGCTTGCGCCGGCGGGGTTGCAAGAGAGGCCGATCGGCCATTACCGGGGTTGTCGCCAGTGGGCGTAGCGAGGGGACTATGAAAGCAAAACAGTCGGGCATCACGCTGATCGGGTTCTTGATGATCCTCATCATCGTGGCCTTTTTCGGCTTCATGGCGATGAAGCTGGTGCCGTCCTACATCGAGTTCCTGGGCGTCAAGAAGGCGATGAGCCAGATCGCCACCGACGGCGCCAACGGCCGTTCGCTGGACACCATCCGCCGCGACATGATGTTCAAGATGGGCTTCCAGTACGTGGACGACGCCACCATCCAGCCGTCGGACATCACCATCGAGCGCAACAACGGCGCATCGACCCTGGTGGTGAGTTACGAAAAGCAGGTGCCGTTCATGGCCAACATCGATTTCCTGCTGCATTTCGACAACAGCGTGGCGTTGTCCGGCAACGTGGGCGAATGATTGCCGGTGCTTGATTACCGATTCCGCGATCCTGCGCTGGCCGAGCTGGCGCTGACCCACCGCAGCGTCGGCAAGCCGAACAACGAGCGGCTGGAGTTCCTGGGCGATGCGTTCCTCGGCGCGTGGGTCGCCGAGATGCTGTTCGAAGCCCATCCGAATGCCAGCGAAGGCGAGCTGTCGCGCCTGCGCGCGCAGCTGGTGAACGGCCAGGCGCTGGCGGTGATCGCGCGCGAGCTGGAACTCGGTGATCGCCTCAAGCTCGGTCCTGGCGAACTCAAGAGCGGCGGCTTCCGTCGCGAGTCGATTCTGGCCGATGCGTTCGAGGCGATGATCGCCGCGGTCTACCTCGATGGCGGCGTCGAGGCTGGACGGCAGGTGGTGCGCCAGCTGTTTGCCGAGCGCGTGGCGGCGCTGCCGCGGTCGTCCAAGGACGCCAAGACCCGCCTGCAGGAGCATCTTCAGGCCGGCGGCTGGCCGCTGCCGCGCTATGAACTGGTTGCCAGCCACGGCGACGATCACGCCAAGCAGTTCGACGTGCGCTGCACGATTGACGAGCCGATCGCAGCGGATGCCCAGGCCAGCGGCTCCAGCCGCCGCGCGGCGGAGCAGGATGCCGCTGAAAGCGTGCTGGCCCGCCTGCTCGAACACCGCGCGCGCAGCTGACGCGCGGGCTCTCCGATCCTTCACTGGCATCCGCGCGGTTCCGGCGCGATGCTGGCCTTCTTCCTCGTCCCCAGATTTCCGCCGATGACCGACCAACACGACCCCTCCGACACGCTTGATGGCGCGCCCGCCTTGCCGCACGACGACTTCCGCTGCGGGACGGTGGCGCTGGCCGGGCGTCCCAACGTGGGCAAGTCGACCCTGCTCAACGCGCTGATCGGCTTTCGCCTGTCCATCGTGAGCCCGCGGCCGCAGACCACGCGCCACCGCATCCTCGGCATCAACACCACCGAGGCGGGGCAGATTCTCTACGTCGACACGCCCGGCCTCCATCGTGGCGCCAAGCGCGCGATGAACCGCAGCCTCAACCGGGCGGCGCGCTCGGCGATCAGCGACGTCGACGTGGCGGTGCAGGTGATCGAGGCCGGCCGCTGGACCGACGAGGACGAGGCTGTCTACGCCGCGCTGGGCGAGCAGGACACGCCGCGCCTGCTGGCGATCAACAAGGTCGATCTCACCAAGGACAAGGGCGCGCTGCTGCCGTTCGTGGCCAAGCTCGCCGAGACGCACGCGTTTGACGAGATCCACTACGTCAGCGCACTCAAGGAGCACGGCCTGGCCGAGCTGGAGAAGGCGATCCTCGCCCGGCTGCCGGTGCAGCCGCCGATGTACGGCGAGGACGAGGTGACCGATCGCAGCGAGCGCTTCCTCGCCGCCGAGATGGTGCGCGAACAGCTGATGCTGCGGCTCGACCAGGAATTGCCGTACGCCACCACGGTGGAGATCGAGCAGTTTGCCGACCGCCCCGACGGCGTGGCGGAAATCCACGCGGTGATCTGGGTCGAGCGCGACGGCCAGAAGGCCATCGTGATCGGGCAGGGCGGCGCGCAGCTCAAGGCGATCGGCAGCGCCGCGCGCCGGCACATGGAGCGCCTGTTCGAGCGCAAGGTATTCCTCAAGCTGTGGGTGAAGGTGCGCGAAGGCTGGGTGGACGACGAGTCGATGCTGAAGAAGTTCGGCTACACCGACTGATCCGCCGGCCCGCGCCGCAGCCGCCGCCATGCGCATCGACCAGCAGCCCGCCTATGTCCTGCACGCGCGGGCCTATCGCGAAACCTCGCTGTTGCTGGAATGCCTGACGCGCGAACACGGCCGCATCGGCGTGATCGCGCGTGGCGTGCGCAGCGAAAAAGGGCGTGCGCAGCGCGCGCTGCTGGAACCGTTCCAGCGTCTCGCGCTGGATCTGCTGATGCGCGGCGAGCTGGCCACCCTGCGCAGCGCCGAGCCGCTGGATCCGCCGCGCCGGCTGCTCGGCGACACCGGCCTGGCCGGGCTGTACGTCAACGAGCTGGTGGTGCGCCTCACCGGCCGGCAGGATCCGCAGCCCGATCTGTTCGACGCCTACGCGCGAACGCTGGCGCGGCTGGGCGGCCCCGACCCGCTGGCGTGGACGCTGCGCCGCTTCGAGCGCGACTTCCTGCAGTCGCTGGGCTACGCGCTGGTGCTCACCCATGACGGCGCCGGCGGCGAGCCGATCGATCCGGGGGCGCACTATCGCTACCTCGCCGAGAGCGGGCCGATGCCGTGCCTGGCCGGCGATGCGGGTGCCATGCGCGGCGACGCGCTGCTGGCGCTCGCGGCCGATCGACTGCCCGAGGCGGCCGACCTGCAGGCGCTGCGCGGGATGATGCGCGAGATCATCCGGTTCCATCTTGGCGGTGGCGAACTGCGCGCATGGCAGGTGCTGGCCGCGGCGATGACACGGCGCTGACACGGCGCTGAGCCGTGATCGGGCGGAAGCTTCAGGCCGCCTGCGGTGACGGGTCGAGCGCGCGCAGCGTGTCGAGCAGCGCGCCGTGGAAACGTTGCACCGCGCCCGCCGCCTGTTGCGGATGCGTACCGAGGAGCTGCTGCAGCGCCATCACGTGGCCCGACAGCGCCGTCGCCCCGCAGAAACCGCATGACGAGCGCAGCCGGTGCAGCCGATCGCGCAGCGCGGCGCCATCCCGGGCGAGCTCGTCGAGTTCACCGCACAGCGTCAGCAATTCCTGCTGCAGCAGTTGGCGCAGGGCGCGCATGGTGGTCGAGTCGCCGCTGGCAAGCAGGGCGGCGTCATCGTCGAGCAGCGGCAGGCGACGCAGGTAGGCCGGCACCAGCGCCATCAGCCGGCGCAGATCGTCGATCCGGCACGGTTTGATCAACACGTCGGTGAATCCGCCGGCAAGCAGCTGCGGCAGCTGTGCCGGATCGAGTTCGGCCGTGGTGGCGATCGCCACGGCATCGCGCGACGCGACGAGCGAGTCCGCCCGCAGTGCGGCCAGCACCTCGCTGGCGCCGGCGCGCGGCATGCGGCAATCCAGCAGCAGCAGGTCGAACGATTCCTTCCGGGCGAGGCTCAGCGCGGCGCTGCCGTCCACGCAATCCACCCCGGCGGCACCCAGCGCACGCACGGCATCAAGCAGGAATCGGCGGCTGGCCGCGTCGTCGTCGGCGATCAGGACGCGCAGCGCGGGCGCGTCGGTGCGCGGATCGGCAGGGCCGGCAAGAGGAACGTGCGTCATGACGAAATCCGTGTCGTTCAGCTGAGTTTGGCAGAATGGCCGGACATGGGTGCCTTATCAAGCCGTCTGTCGCGGGTCCTGCTGCTGCTGCTGTTGCCGGTGCTGCCGGTGGCAGCGGCGCACGCGGGTGCGAGCGTGGCGGCGAAGACGCTGACGGTGCCCGGCGCCTCGCTGCAGCAGGTCACGCTGGCGGTGACGGCGGTCGAGGCCGGCGGGCTGCGGCTGCAGTTCGATGCGGCCCGGGCCGACGTGCCGGCGATGGGCTGGCGGCACGTGGGGGTGCATCTGGACGCCGTGCTGACGCGCGATCCGCACGGCCGCTGGGTGCTCGATGGCCCGCTCCGGCTCCAGCGCGCGCCCGGCGCCGCACTGAGCGACGCCACGATCAGCCTGCAGGTGGATCAGGCGGCCAATACGCTGCTGGTCGACCTGCACCAGGGCAAGGCCCAGGCCAAGACGGCGGTGCCGCTGGACCAGCCCACCCACGCCCAGATCGAGCTGAAGAACCTCCCGTTCGGCTGGTTGCAGGGCTTGCTCAGCACCGTGTGGTCCGGTCGGGCCACCGGCGGACGGGTGAGTGCCATGATGGCGCTGGATCGGCGCCCCACCGGCATCCAGGCGTCCGGCCAGTTCGACCTCACGGCGCTGGGCTTTGATTCGCCCACCGGCAAGCTCGCCGGGGAGGGGCTGGGCGGCGGCGGGCGCTTCATGCTCAACACCGCCGACGGCCCGGCCAGCATCAATCTGGAGAGCACCCTGCGCGGTGGCGAGCTGCTGCTCGGCCCGATCTACGCCAACCTGCCGGACCACGCCGTGCAGCTGTCGATGGACGCGCAGGTGCAGGGCGGGGCGATTACCGTCAGCCGGCTGCGCGTGGGCGACCCCGACGCGATGCAACTGCGCGGCGCGATGGCGTTCGATGCCAAGGGCGAGCTTGCCTCGCTCAATCTCTCCCGGCTGCAGCTCAGCCTGCCGATGGCCTACCAGCGCTACGGCCGCGCCTGGCTGGCGACCTACGGCCTGCGCGACATGAACGCCCGTGGCCAGCTCTCCGCCACGCTGGACCTGCGCGAAGACGGCCTGCACGCGTTCGATTTCCAGACCGAGGGCCTGGACCTGGCCGATGCCGACGGCCGGCTGGCCATTGCCGGCCTCAAGGGCGAGCTGGACTGGAGCCGCACGGGCCAGCGCCCGGCCACTCGGCTGGCCTGGCAGAGCCTGGGCCTGTACCGGCTGATCAATGGCCCGGCGACGTCGCGTTGGCAAAGCAACAACGGCGTGCTGTCGCTGCAGCAGCCGGTGAGCATGAGCCTGCTCGGTGGGCAGGTGCGCATCAGCGAGCTCGCCTGGGCGCCCGCGGCGGCCAAGGGCCAGCGGCTGGATACCTCGATGACGGTCAGCGGGGTGGACATGGCCGCCTTCAGCCGCACCATGGGCTGGCCGGAATTCCCCGGCACGCTGGGTGGCGCGATCACCGGGCTGTCCGCCCGCGGCGACAAGATCACGCTCACCGGTGGCCTGTCGGTCAACGTGTTCGGCGGCTTCATCGACGTCACCGGTCTCGCCTTGCAACAGCCGTTTGGCGACAACCCGGTGCTGGCCGCGGACATCGCGCTGCGCCAGCTTGATCTGGCCGCAATCACCAGCGTATTCGACTTCGGCAGCATCACCGGCCCGCTGCACGGCCACGTCAACGGGCTGCGGCTGGTCAACTGGCAGCCGGTGGCATTCGATGCGCAGCTGCTGGCCAGCGAGGGCGGACGGATCAGCCAGCGCGCGGTGACCAATCTCACCTCGGTCGGCGGGGGTGGCGTCGCGGCCGGCCTGCAGGGCGCGGTGCTGAGGCTGTTCGATACCTTCGGCTACGACCGCATCGGCCTGAACTGCCGGCTGGAGGGTTCGGTCTGCCACATGAGCGGGCTGGAGCCGACGTCCGACGGCTACACTATCGTCGACGGCAGCGGCCTGCCGCATCTGGAAGTGATCGGACACCAGGCCGACGTCGACTGGCCCACCCTGATCCGCCGGCTCAAGGCCGCCATCGACGGCAACGCGCCTGTCGTACGCTGAGCGCTCGCACCACCTTTCCCCACCTCTGGAGCTGATCATGCGCAAGGTTTTCCACGGACTGCTGGCCACCGCGATGGTGGCGCTGGTCGGCTGCGTCACCATCAACGTGTACTTCCCCGAGGCGGCAGCGCAGAAGGCGGCCGACCAGTTCATCGGCAAGGTGCTGGAAAACGCCGAGCCCGCACCCAAGACCGATACCCCGCCTCCGCCGGCCAAGCCGGTGCAGCCGTCGGCGATGCTGCTGGACCTGCTGGTTCCGGCGGCCTACGCCGGCGATGCGCCGAATATCCGCATCCAGACGCCCACCACCGAGGCGATCCGCCAGCGCATGCAGTCGCGCTTCCAGGGTGGGCTGGGTGATTGGTTCCGCAGCGGTGCGGTGGGCTTCACCCACGACGGCATGGTCGCCGTGCGCGACCCGTCGGCCGTGCCGCTGAGCCAGCGCGCCCAGCTCAACGCCACCGTGGCGGAGGAGAACCGCGATCGCGCCGCGCTGTACCGCGAGGTCGCCAGCGCCAACGGCCATCCGGAGTGGGAGGCGCAGATCCGTGCAACCTTCGCCAAGGGCTGGATCGAGCGCGCGCCGGCCGGCTGGTATTATCAGGACGCTTCGGGCGCCTGGAAGCGCAAATAAGCGCCCGCCGGTCCCATTCGCCTCCCGCGCCCGGGTCCATCGACCCGGGCGCCTTGTTTTTGAGCGCCATGCAAGAACTTCAAGCCACCATTACCGACCTCAGTCACGACGGCCGTGGCGTCGCCCGCATCGACGGCAAGACCGTCTTCGTCAGCGGCGCACTGGTCGACGAGCAGGTGCGCCTGCGCCTGCGTAAACGCCACCGCCACTTCGACGAGGCCGAGGTGGTGGAAGTGATCGTGCCGTCGCCGCATCGGGTCACTCCGCGCTGCCGCCACTTCGGCGAATGCGGCGGCTGCTCGCTGCAGCACATGGACGCGGCCGCGCAGATCCACGCCAAGCAGCGCGTGCTGGCGGACAACTTTGCGCGCATCGGCAAGGTGTCGCCGCAGCAATGGCTCGAGCCGCTCACCGATGCGCCGTGGGGCTACCGCCGCAAGGGCCGCCTGTCGGTGCGCCACGTGCCGAAGAAGGAACGCGTGCTGGTGGGCTTCCGGCAGGAGGCCAATCCGCGCTTCGTGGCCGAGATCACCCATTGCGAGGTGCTGCATCCCACGCTGGGGCCGAAGATCGGCCTGCTGGCCGACATGATCAGCAGCCTCGCGGCCGCGCGCGATATTCCGCAGGTGGAATTCGCCGGCGGCGACGAGGGCATCGCGCTGGTGTTCCGCCACATGAACCCGCTGAGCGAGCGCGACCGCGCCGCGCTGGTGGCGTTCGGCCAGCAGCACGGCTTTGCCATCTACTTGCAGCCGGGCGGCGTGAGCAGCGTGCACTTGCTGTGGCCGGAGCAGTCGCATCTGGCGTTCCGCATCGCCGCGGGCGAGGGCGTGTCGGATGTTGAGCTGGAATTCCGCCCGCTCGATTTTGTGCAGGTCAATGCCGGCATGAACGCCAAGATGATGGCGCGCGCGCTCGAGCTGCTCGATCCGCAGCCCACCGACCGCGTGCTCGATCTGTTCTGCGGCCTGGGCAACTTCACCCTGCCGATCGCCCGGCGCGTAGCCGAGGTGGTCGGGGTGGAAGGCGAGCATGGCCTGGTGGAGCGCGCCGCCGAGAACGCCGCGCACAACGGTCTGGCCAATGCGCGCTTCCACGTCGCCAACCTGTTCGAGGATCAGCGCGGCAGCGACTGGGCGCGCCAGCCGTGGGACAAGCTGCTGCTCGATCCGCCGCGCGCGGGTGCCGACAAGGTGCTGGAGTACCTGCCGCACAAGGCGACCAAGCGCGTCGTCTACGTGTCCTGCCATCCCGCCTCGCTGGCGCGCGACGCGGGCATCCTGGTCAACCAGCACGGCTTCCGGCTGAGCGCGGCGGGGGTGATGGACATGTTTCCGCACACCTCGCACGTCGAATCCATCGCGCTGTTCGAGAAGTAATCGGTGCGTTCATCCATGAACGCGAGGATCAAGCAGCAGCCATCCGTGGCCGCACTCTTCATGAAAAGCCATGGCCATTGAGATCGAGAGGAAATTCCTGCTGCGCACCGACGCCTGGCGCGCGCAGATCGAGCGCACCGAGCGCATGGCGCAGGGCTACCTGGTGAGCGCGCAGGCGCTGCGCGACGGCACTGCCAGGGCGTCGGTGCGCGCGCGCGTGGCGGGCGAGCGCGCCTGGCTCAATATCAAGGCGGCGCGGCTGGGCATTGAGCGGGCCGAGTTCGAATATGCCGTGCCGGTGGCCGATGCCGAGGCGATGCTGGGCACGCTGTGCGACGGCGTGCTGGCCAAGCAGCGCCACTACGTCACCGTCGACGGCACGCTGTTCGAGATCGACGAGTTCGAGGGCGACAACGCCGGGCTGATCGTGGCCGAGGTGGAGCTGCCGGCGGTGGATGCGCCGTTTCCGCGCCCGGACTGGCTGGGTGTCGAGGTGAGCGCGCTGCCGCGTTACTACAACGTCAACCTGATTGCGTACCCTTACGCGCACTGGACGCGCGACGAGCGCGACGCCATCGATGGAGCAACCTCCGCATGCTGATGATCGGTCTGGCCGGGCTCACGCTGGAGCTGCGCGAACGCGAGTGGCTGGTCGCGCCCGGCGTGTCCGGGGTGCTGCTGTTTGCGCGCAACTTCGCCTCGCGCGAGCAATTGGGCGCGCTGGTGGAAACCATCCGCGAGGTCGGCGGCGAGGAGCTACTTATCGCGGTGGATCAGGAAGGCGGCCCGGTGCAGCGGTTCCGCGACGGCTTCGCCCGCCTGCCGGCGCTGGCGAAAGTGGGCGCGGTGTACGACCGCGATCCGATCGACGCCGTGCGCCTGGCCGAAGAGCACGCGTGGGTGATGGCCAGCGAGCTGCGCGCGACGGGCGTGGATTTCAGCTTTGCGCCGGTGGTGGACCTGGCCCGCGGCAATGCAGCGATCGGCCTGCGCGCGTTCCACGCCGACCCGGCGGTGGCCGGCGAGCTGGGCCAGGCCTACGTGCGCGGCATGCACCTGGCCGGCATGGCGGCCGTCATCAAGCACTTTCCCGGCCACGGCTCGGTGGCCGCCGACACGCACAAGGCGCAGGTGATTGACCCGCGCCCACTGGCCGAGATCGAGCGCGTCGACCTGCTGCCATTCGCGCAGTGCATCGAGGCGCGCGTGGAAGCAGTGATGATGGCGCACGTGATCTACCCGGAAGTGGACGCGCTGCCGGCCGGCTTCTCCAGGGTGTGGATCGGCGACGTGCTGCGCGGCCGGCTCGGCTTCGACGGTGCGGTGATCAGCGACGACATCTCGATGGCCGCGGCCGGCTCGGCTGGCAGCGTGGCCCAGCGCGTGCAGGCGCATCTGGACGCCGGCTGCGACCTGGTGCTGGCTTGTTTCCCCGACGTGGTCGATGAAGCGATCGCTGCCGTCTCCGGCCGCAATCCGGTCGCACCCCGGCGTTTGGCCAGCCTGCGCGGCGCGCTTGGCGCCAGCTGGGAATCGCTCACCGACAACCCGCAGCGCGACCGCTTCGTCGCGCGCATCACGGCACTGGATGCCGAAGGAACCACCGCATGACTACTCCCTCGCTCACCGACGCATTGGCCAACGCCGACCTGCTGGTCGACCGCCCCGCGATCGACGCGATGATCGCCCGCATCGGCGGCGAGATCGACGCCGCGCTCGACGGCGAGCGCGCGCTGTTCCTCACCGTGATGAACGGCGCGCTGATGTTCGCCGGCCAGCTTGCGCTGGCGATCCGCACCGATCTGGAATTCGACTACGTGCATGCCACCCGCTACCGCGGCGCCACCACCGGGCACGACCTGCACTGGCTGCGCGAGCCGATCGTGCCGATGACCGGGCGCACCGTGCTGCTGGTCGACGACATCCTCGACGAGGGCCACACGCTGAAAGCCGTGCGCGACGATTGCCTGCGCCGCGGCGCGCGCCGCGTGCTGATCGCCAGCCTGTGCACCAAGCGGCACGATCGCCTGGTCGAGGGCATCGCGTCGGACTTCAACGGCATCGAGCTGCCGGACCGCTACGTGTTCGGCTACGGCATGGACTACCACGAACAGGGCCGCAACCTGCCGGGCATCTACGCCCTGCGCGAGGCCTGATCCGATCCACCGCACGGGAGAGACGCGCATGAAGCTCCTCGGCATTTCCGGCAGCCTGCGCCGGGCCTCGTATAACACCGCGCTGCTGCACGCCGCGGCCGAGCTGGCGCCCACCGGCACCGAGCTCGCCATCCACGATCTGCACGGCCTGCCGCTGTTCGACCAGGACGTGGAAGAGCAGGGCGATCCGGCCGAGGTAGTGGCGCTGAAGGACGCTATCGCCGGCGCCGACGCGCTGCTGCTGGCCTCACCCGAATACAACGGCGGCATCACCGGCGTGCTGAAGAACGCGATCGACTGGGCCTCGCGCAAAGGCACCGCGCGCGAAGCCGCGCCGCTGGCCGGCAAGCGCGTGTGCATCGTCGGCGCCAGCCCCGGCATCACCGGCACCGTGCGGGCGCAGGACGCGCTGCGGCTGGTGCTGCGCCGCGCCGGCGCCATCGTCGAACCGCAGGGCGAGGTGTTGGTGTTCCAGGCGCACACCAAGATCGCCGACGGCAAGCTGGTGGACGAGCGCACCCGCGAGGCGCTCGGCCGCCACCTGCAGAACTTCGTCGCGCTGGTTGAGCGCGCGTCCTGATCCATCGAACTGGAAACGACATCGTGAGCATCGATCTGGCCGTCATCGGCGGCAGTGGCCTGTACAACTTCCCCGGCCTGGAAAACGCCCAGCGGCAGTCGGTCGAGACGCCGTTCGGCCCGGCCTCCGGCGACGTGGTCAGCGGCGACTTCGCCGGCAAGCGGCTGGCGTTCCTGGCCCGCCACGGCGAGAGCCACAGCCTGCCGCCGCACCGGGTGAACTACCGCGCCAACCTGTGGGCGCTGCATCACTTGGGCGCGCGCCGCGTGATCGGCGTCAACGCCGTGGGCGGCATCCGCCACGACATGGGCCCGCGCGTGCTCGTGGTGCCCGACCAGATCATCGATTACACCCACGGCCGCTACACCAGCTTCTGCGACGTGGAAGGCGCCGAGGTGAAGCACATCGATTTCAGCGAGCCGTATACCGAGTCGCTGCGCTGCGAGCTGCTGGCGGCCGCTGCCAAGGCCGGCATCGCGGTCATCGACGGCGGCTGCTACGGCGCCACCCAGGGTCCGCGACTGGAGACCCGCGCCGAGATCGCCCGCATGAAGCGCGACGGCTGCGACCTGGTCGGCATGACTGGCATGCCCGAAGCCGCACTGGCCCGCGAGCTGGAACTGGACTACGCCTGCCTGGCGCTGGTGGCCAACTTCGCGGCCGGCTGCGGCGACGAGGCGGAGATCAGCATCGAGGAAATCTTCGCCCACCTTGCCGCCGCCACCGCCGAGGTGCCGCCCTTGCTCGCGGCCCTGCTGGCGACGCACTGATCGGGCGCGGCATTCCTTTGCCGGTTTGAGACCTTCGTCGGGGCCGGCGCAGCGGCTCCGTTCAGGATATTGCGCTCGCCCCACAAACATGCCGATACTTCAGGGGTGCCAGGGGCGGCCGACCGAGGGGATAGGGGGTCAGCGCGAAGCCTTGGCGCATCCATCCTTAAGCTTCAGAGGTTGCCGCAATGCGTTTCGGTACGGTCAAGTGGTTCAACGACGCCAAGGGTTTCGGTTTCATCGCACCCGAGGACGGTGGGGAGGACGTTTTCGTCCACTTTTCTGCGATCAATTCCAAGGGCTTTCGCAGCCTGCAGGAAGGTCAGCGAGTTCAGTTCGAAGTGACCCAGGGGCCGAAGGGCGCCCAGGCTTCGGGCGTTGAAATCGCCGCCTGATCGCTCGATCAACGAGCTGTCTCTGTAATGAAAAACCCCGCGCACTGCGCGGGGTTTTTTTTGGGCGGTCTTCGCGGCAGCGCTACGGGGCAGACCCGCCCGATGGAGTGACGGGTCCTGTGGGAGGGGCTTTATTGACTGGGCCCGTAAACAATCAGACCCACCCGTTCGTCCTGAGCGTAGCGAAGCGAAGTCGAAGGACAAAGCCGTCACCATTATTCAGGGGCCCGATCGATAGCCCTAAGGCTTGCAACGGGCGTAGCGAAAGGCGTCGCGACTGAAGTCGCTCCTACAGGGTCGGCAAGCAGATTGGCTGTTGTGGGAGGGGCTTCAACCCCGACGTGCTCAACGCAGCGCGCGGGGCCCCAGCGGCAGCAGCCCCGCCGGCGTCACCGCCACGATGCGCTCGCCGCGACCGGCCGGCGTCTCGTACAGCCCGGTCAGTGCGCCAAACGCCGGCAGCACGCCACCGTCGGCACCAAAGCGGAACGCCGGCAGGCGATGACTGCGC
>DASUJJ010000326.1:0-4337 GCA_036279335.1 Dyella sp. | reverse complement strand
TTGAGCGTGCCGCGCAGCTGCATCGCGGTGCACTCGATGCCGGCCTCCTCGCGGATTTCGCGGCGCATGCAGGCGGCGGCGTCTTCACCCGGCTCCATCTTGCCGCCGAGGCCGTTGTACTTGCCCAGGTGCTGGTCGTCGGGGCGCGCGTTGCGGTGGATCATCAGCACCCGGCGGCGATCGGGCGAAAGCACGTAGCCGAGCGTGGCGACGATGGGACAGTAAGGCATGGCGGGCGTCGGCAAAGCGCACAGTCTAGCGCCACGACCCGCAGCGACTGAACCGCAACGGCCGCTTCGCTTGCGTCACACCGCGTTGCCCGGCGACCATCGGGGGATGCTTGTATCGACTACACCGGTTTCAAGGCTGCTTCACTGGCGTCCGCTGCTTTGCGCCGTCCTGTTCGGAATGCTGCTGGTTGGCTGCACGTCGCGCGCCCGCGCGCTGGACAGCGAGGAGCGCGAATTCGACGGCCAGCGTTTCCACGTCGTCAGCATCGACCTCACCCGCCAGCCGCTGAGCCTGCACTGGCGCAACCCGGACAATGACCAGCCCTACGGCAGCATCGACGCCCTGCAGCAGTGGGGCGCGCGCCACGGCAAGCGGCTGCTGTTTGCGGCCAATGCGGGCATCTATGACCAGCACAACGCACCGCTGGGCCTGTACGTGGAAGCCGGCCGCACGCTGGTGCCACTCAACCGCGCGCATGGCGATCCCGCCGCCGGCAATTTTTCGCTGCTGCCGAACGGCGTGTTCGCCATCTATGCCGATGGCCACGCCGCCGTTCGCACGACGGATTCGTTCAAGGCCGACGACAAGCCCGTGACCCTGGCCACGCAGTCCGGTCCGATGCTGGTGATCGACGGCAAGCTCAATGCGCAGTTCGGCGATGACTCGGCCAGCGTGAAATGGCGCAGCGGCGTGTGTGCCAGGACGCCGACCCGCGTGGTGTTCGCAGTGAGCGAGACGCCGGTGAACTTCCACACCTTCGCGCGGCTGTTCCGCGACGCGCTGGGCTGCCGCGACGCGCTCTACCTGGACGGCAGCATCTCGCAGTTCTACGTGGACGGGGAAGGCTACAGCGGCGCGCCGACCTTCCTGCTCAAGCCGTACGCGGGCATCTTCGCGGTGTTCGGCGATTCATGAGGGGCGCAAGCCTCAGGCGTTGGGTACGCCGTGTGCTGGTGGTTCTGGTGCTGCTGGTGCTCGCCGCCGGCATCGGCGTATGGGTACTGCTGGCGCGCGGCCGCGCCACGCTGGATGGCGAGGTCGCCGCGCACGGCGTGAGCGCCCCGGTGCGCATTACCCGCGATGCGCTGGGCACGGCGACGCTGGAAGGCAAGACGCGCGACGACCTCAGCTACGCGCTGGGCTACGTGCACGCACAGGAGCGCTATTTCTCGATGGACCTGATGCGCCGGCTGCCGGCCGGCGAGCTGGCGGCGCTGGTTGGCCAGGCCGCGCTGCCAACCGACATCGCCCATCGCCGGCTGCGCCTGCGCGCGGTGGTCGAGCAGGCCTACGCGCAGCTGCCGGCCGATCAGCGGCGCACGCTCGATCGCTACCGCGATGGCGTCAACGCCGGGCTGGCCGATCTCGCCGTGCGCCCCTGGGAGTATTTCCTGCTCGGCACCCAGCCGCGGCCGTGGCGCTCGGAAGACAGCCTGCTGGTGATCGCGGCAATGTACCTGGACCTCAACAGCGACGGCCGCAACACGCGCGAGCTGCGCATCGCGCAGATGCGCGCGGCGCTGCCGCGGTCTCTGGTGGATTTCCTGCTGGCGCCCGACCCGGACTGGGAAGCGCCGCTCAGCGGCAGGCTGTCGCGCGTGCCGGTCGTGCCCAATGCGGCCACGTTCGACCTGCGTGGCAGCGCGCCCGCCGCCGGCAGGAATCTCGCTGCGGTGCTGGCGCCAGCGCTGGATGATGCGCGCCCGGGCAGCAACAGCTTCGCCGTCGCCGGCGCGCTCTCCGACAGCGGCGCGGCGATGCTGGCGAACGACATGCACCTGGGCCTGCGCGTACCGAACCTGTGGTTCCGTGCGCGCCTGCGCTATCCCGATTCCACCGCACCGGGTGGCACGCGCGAGGCCAGCGGCGTCACCCTGCCCGGCACGCCGGCACTGGTGGTCGGTTCCAACGGCCAGGTCGCCTGGGGCTTCACCAACAGCTACGGCGACTGGGAGGACTGGGTGCGCGTGCAGCGCGATCCCGCCGACGCGTCGCGCTACCGCACACCCGACGGCTGGGAGGCGATCGCCACGCACCGCGAAACCATCCACGTGAAGGGCGCGCCCGATCACGTGATGACGGTGCAGGACACCCGCTGGGGTCCGATCCTCGCCAAGGACACCGACGGCACGCCGCTGGCGCTGGCGTGGACCGGCGACCGGCCGCGCGGCTACAACCTCGCCCTGATGCAGCTCGAGCGCGCGCCCGACGTGCCGCATGCGCTCGACCTCGCGCCCACGCTGGGCATGCCGGCGCAGAACCTGCTCGTCGCCGACAGCGCCGGCCACATCGGCTGGACCGTCGCCAGCAACAGCATCCCGCTGCGCCGGGGCATCGATCCGCTGGTGCCGGGCGACTGGTCGCGCGCCGGCACCGGTTGGGTCGGCTGGGCCAGCGCGGCGCAGTACCCGCGCATCGAGAACCCGGCCGACGGCCGCCTGTGGACGGCCAACAACCGCACCGTCGATGGCGCCGCCCTGGCCCTGCTGGGCAACGGCGGCTACGACCTGGGCGCCCGCGCGCAGACCATCCGTGACGACCTGCGCATGCGCGCGCGCTTCTCCCCGGCCGACCTGCTCGATATCCAGCTCGACACCCGCGCCGTGCTGCTCACCCGCTGGCAGCGCTTGCTGCAGCAGACGCTGGCCGGCAGCACCAATGCCGGACTGGTGCAGCTGCGCGAGCTCACGCAGACATGGCGCGGCCACGCCGCGGTGGACAGCGTGGACTACCGCCTGGTGCGCGCCTTCCGTGAGCGGGTGCATGCGGCCGTGCTGGCGCCATTCGCGGCGCGCGTGCAGGCGCGCTTCGCCGACTTCAGCTGGCCCGGACTGGGCGATCCGGAGGCCGCCGTGTGGGCGCTGGTGCACCAGCAGCCGCCAAACCTGCTCGATCCGGCGTACGCCAACTGGCACGCGCTGCTGCTCGCATCGGCAAAGCAAGTGGTCGACGAACTGGGCCCGCAGCCCGGCGGGCTCGCCGCGCGCACGTGGGGCGAGCGCAACCACGCCGCGATCAACCATCCGCTGGCGCGCGCCCTGCCCGGCTGGCTGGCGCACTTCATCGACATGCCCGACGAGCCGCTGCCTGGCGACGGCAACCTGCCGCGGGTGGCCGCGCCGGGTTTTGGCGCTTCCGAACGGATTGACGTGTCGCCCGGCCACGAGGCCCGAGCGATCTTCCACATGCCCGGCGGTCAGAGCGACAACCCGCTGTCGCCGTTCTTCGGCGCCGGCCACGAGGACTGGGTGCACGGCCGACCCACGCCCCTGCTGCCCGGCGCGGCGCAGCACATGCTGATGCTGCAACCGGCACCGTAAGGGAATTTTTCGCGGCGCTGTCGATTCACGCGCTGGTCGCCCGTCGTCCTTTCAGATACCGGCCCGTTGCCGGTGCGGGAGTCACGACGATGCGATGCATGGTGATGGTGCGGGCAACCGCCGAATCGGAAAGCGAAACCAGCCCGCTGCCCAGCGCGGAGATCCTCGAGGCGATGAACCGCTTCAACGAGGAGCTGATGAAGGCCGGCGTGATGCTGGCCGGCGAAGGCCTCAAGCCCAGCCGCGAGGGCAAGCGCATGCGCTTTGCCCACGGCACGCGGCAGGTGATCGACGGTCCGTTCGCCGAGACGAAAGAACTGATTGCCGGCTTCTGGCTGTGGCAGGTGCGCTCGATGGACGAGGCGCTCGAATGGGCGCGCCGCTGCCCGGCGCCGTTCGACGGCGAATGCTCGATCGAGATCCGCCCGCTGTTCGAGGCGGAGGATTTCGGCGAGGCGATGACGCCCGAGCTGCGCGAAGCCGAGCAACGCATGCGCGGCGAGCTGGCCGGCAAAGCCTGACGCCGTAGGGTGGGCTTCAGTCCACCGTACGTCGCACGAACGCCCGACCGCCCGCCCGGCCTCAGCCCTTGCCGCCCATCTCGGCGCGCAGGCGTTCCTCGGTGGCGCGCAGTTCCGGCGTCAGCGCCTCGCCGAAATCGTCCGCTTCGAACACCGGCCGGATCTCGATCGAGCACTCGCCCTCGAACGGCGGTGGGCAGCGGCGCGCCCATTCCAGCGCCTCGTCCATCGAGCGCACCTGCCACAGCCAGAAGCCGGCGATCAG
>DASUJJ010000325.1:0-7965 GCA_036279335.1 Dyella sp. | reverse complement strand
ATGGCGTTGCCGCCATCCATGCCGAGCAGCCACTTGTGCGTGCCGTCGGCGGCGGCCTTGTCGAACAGGGTCTTCGGCGGACCGACGTAGCACGTGGCCTCGAGCTTGGCGCGCAGCGCCTTGCCCACGTCGGTCATCTTGGCGAAGTCGTCTTCCAGGTGGTGGTAGATCCACTTCATCACCTGCTCGGCGCGATACGGCTTCTCGCCGATCTGCGTGAAGAAGTCGCGCAGACCCTGGCGATCGAAATCGAGCAGGTTGACCTTGCCGTCAGCGGCGTTCGGGTCGGAAGGGAGTTGTACCACCTGGTTCACGGCATGCCTCAGCGCGGAAAGAGTTCCGTCTCGGCGAAGAAATACGCAATCTCGGCCTTGGCGGTCTCGACGGCATCGGAACCGTGCACGGCGTTGGCGTCGATCGACTCGGCGAAATCGGCGCGGATCGTGCCCGGCGCCGCTTCCTTCGGGTTGGTGGCGCCCATCAGGTCACGGTGGGCCAGCACGGCATTCTCGCCCTGCAGCGCAGTGATCATCACCGGGCCGGAAATCATGAATTCCACCAGCGCGTTGAAGAACGGGCGCTCCTTGTGCACCGCATAGAAGCCTTCGGCCTCCTTGCGCGACAGGTGCTTCATCTTCGCGGCCACGATCTTCAGGCCGGCCTTTTCGAAGCGGGCATAGATCTCGCCGATGACGTTCTTGGCCACGGCGTCGGGCTTGATGATGGAAAGGGTGCGCTCTAGCGCCATACGGGTCTGCTCCGAAATGCGGGGAAATAGGAATGAGAAACAATCTGGCCGGCCGAGCCGGCAAAAAGCATTAAATCCGACAAGGAATGCGGATTTAGCTCACGAAAGTTTGACAGATTCTAGCTCATTCGCAACCGGCTTGCCGGCCGTCGCGAACGTTCGTTTGACGGCCGCAAACCCTCCCGCGTATGCTCAAACGATCGTTTGATTCCTGCCCTGCCGCGGTGAATGTCTGTCGTGAACAGTTCGATCTCGACCAAGGAGCGCATCCTCGCCGCCGCCGAAGCGCTGTTCGCCCAGCGCGGGTTTGAAGGCGCATCGCTGCGCCAGCTCACTGCGTCGGCCGGCGTCAATCTGGCCGCGGTGAATTACCACTTCGGCTCCAAGGAGAAGCTGGTCGAGCAGGTGTTCAAGCGCCGGCTGGACGCGCTGAACCAACACCGACTGGCCGAGCTGGCGAAGGTCGCCGGCCAGCCCGGCACCACCCTCGATGATGTGCTGGCGGCCTACATCCGGCCCGCGCTGGACCTGTCGCACGAGGACAACGGCTCGCTGTTCATGCGTGTGCTGGCACGGGCATTCGCCGAGCACGACGACACCTTGCGCCAGTTCCTGTCGGAGAACTACGGGCACGTGATGCGCCAGTTCACCGCCGAGTTTGCCCGCCTGCTGCCGCAACTGGAGAAGGCCGAGCTGTACTGGCGCATCGACCTGGTCACCGGGGCGCTGACCCACGCCATGTCCGGCTTCGGCATGATCCAGCGCAAGGACAACGTGAGCGAGCAGCAGCACCGCGAGCAGACCGCCGCCCACCTGATCCGCTTTGCCGCCGCCGGCCTGAGCCATCCCTAGAAAACTGTCACCGGATCGCCACGGCGATCTGGTCGTGTGAGTTGTCCCTTTTTGCCGAGTCCGATCCTTTGAGTTCGACCTTATGGAGAAGCCAATGACCGATGCACCAAACTCCTCATCCGCGCTGCGCATCCGCAAGGCCGCGGTGCTGGGCGCCGGCGTGATGGGCGCGCAGATTGCCGCCCACCTCACCAATGCCGGCGTCGAGACCGTGCTGTTCGACCTGCCTGCCAAGGAAGGCCCCAAGAGCGGCATCGCGCTCAAGGCGATCGAGAACCTCAAGAAGCTCTCGCCTGCCCCGCTGGCCGACAAGAACCTCGCCGCGGCGATCATCCCGGCCAACTACGACGAGCACCTGGACCACCTCAAGGACGTCGACCTGGTGATCGAGGCGATCGCCGAGCGGATGGACTGGAAGCTGGATCTCTACAAGAAGATCGCGCCGCACGTCTCCGCCACCGCGGTGCTCGCCTCCAACACCTCCGGCCTGTCGATCAACGGCCTGGCCGAGGCGCTGCCGGAAGAAATGCGCCACCGCTTCACCGGCGTGCATTTCTTCAACCCGCCGCGCTACATGCACCTGGTGGAAGTGATCCCCACCCGCCTCACCGACCCGGCCGTGGTGCAGGGCCTGGAAGCGTTCCTCACCACCACCGTGGGCAAGGGCGTGGTGATCGCCAAGGACACGCCGAACTTCATCGGCAACCGCATCGGCGTGTTCTCGATCCTCTCCACGATGTACCACACCGAACAGTTCAAGCTCGGCTTCGACACCGTCGACGCGCTGACCGGCCCGGCGCTGGGTCGCCCGAAGAGCGCGACCTATCGCACCGCGGACGTGGTCGGCCTGGACACCATGGCGCACGTCATCAAGACCATGGCCGACACGCTGCCAGACGATCCGTGGCACGCGTACTTCAAGGCGCCCGCATGGCTGAGCGGCCTGATCGAGAAGGGCGCGCTGGGTCAGAAGACCGGGGGCGGCTTCTACAAGAAGGTCGGCAAGGACATCGTGGTGCTGGACCTGGCCAGCCAGGATTTCCGCCCGTCCGAGCAGAAGCCGTCCGACGAAGTTGCCGCGATCCTGGCGATCAAGGATCCGTCCGAGAAGTTCGGCAAGCTGCGCGCCTCGTCCGACCCGCAGGCGCAGTTCCTGTGGGCGATCTTCCGCGACCTGTTCCACTACACCGCCTACCACCTGGCCGACATCGCCGACACCGCGCGTGACGTCGACTTCGCGATCCGCTGGGGCTACGGCTGGAAGCTCGGCCCGTTCGAGACCTGGCAGGCCGCCGGCTGGCAGCAGGTGGCCGGATGGATCGCCGAGGACATCGCCGCCGGCAAGAGCATGAGCAAGGCGCCGCTGCCGGCATGGGTTACCGACGGCCGCACCGGCGTGCACGGCAAGGACGGCTCCTGGTCCGCTGCCGCCGGCAGCTACAAGCCGCGCTCGTCGCATCCGGTCTACCAGCGCCAGCTGTTCCCCGATCCGATCCTCGGCGAGACCTTCGACCAGGGCACCACCGTGTGGGAGAACGAGGGCGTGCGGCTGTGGACGCTGGGCGACGACGGCGTCGGCATCCTCTCGTTCAAGACCAAGATGAACACGGTCAACGATTTCGTGCTCGACGGCGTGCAGCACGCGATCAAGCTGGCCGAAGAGAAGCTCAAGGCGGTGGTGATCTGGCAGGCCGGCGAGCCGTTCTCCGCCGGTGCCGACCTGAAGGGCGCGCTCGGCCTGCTGCAGGCGGGCAAGTTCGACGACTTCGAGAAGATGGTCGCCAACTTCCAGGCCACCAGCATGGCGATCAAGTTCTCGCTGGTGCCGGTGGTGTCGGCCGTGCGCGGCATGGCGTTCGGTGGCGGCTGCGAGTTCCAGATGCACTCGGCGCGCACCGTGGCGGCACTGGAGAGCTACATCGGCCTGGTCGAGGCGGGCGTAGGCCTGCTGCCGGCCGGCGGCGGCCTGCATGAGCTGGCCGTGCGCGCAGCCAAGGCCAATCCGGCCGACCCGTTCGAGGAGCTGAAGAAGGTGTTCGAGACCATCGCCATGGCCAAGGTCTCGGCCAGCGCGCTGGAAGCGAAGGCGATGGGCCTGCTGCGCCAGGACGACGTGGTGGTGTTCAACCCCTACGAGCTGCTCTACATCGCCAAGAAGGTCGCTGCGGCGATGGCTGAAAGCGGCTACCGCCCGCCCCTGCCCGGCCGCAACGTGCCGGTGGCCGGCGACGTCGGCACCGCCACGTTCAAGGCGTCGCTCGCCAACCTCCAGGCCGGCTACTTTGCCTCGCCCCACGACATCGACATCGCCACTCGCATCGCCGACTGCCTCTGCGGCGGCGCGATCGAGCGCGGCTCGATGGTCGACGAGGAGTGGCTGCTGGCGCTGGAGCGCAAGCACTTCGTGGAGCTGGCCAGGACCGAAAAGACCCAGGCGCGCATCGCCCACACCATGACCACCGGCAAGCCGCTGCGTAACTGACAGGCATCACGGCCACCCACCCGTCATCCCGGCGAAAGCCGGGATCCAGCGACTGAAGGCTCTGGATTCCGGCTTTCGCCGGAATGACGAACAAAAAACCAAAGTCGTCGCTGCTGCATGCGCGACGCAACGGAGCAAGCACCATGACCAAGCAAGTACAGGACGCCTACATCGTCGCTGCCACCCGCACCCCGGTCGGCAAGGCGCCGCGCGGCGTGTTCCGCAACACCCGTCCGGACGACATGCTCGCCCACGTGATCCGCGCCGTGATGGCGCAGGCGCCGGGCATCGATCCCCACCGCATCGGCGACGCCATCATCGGCTGCGCCATGCCCGAGGCCGAGCAGGGCATGAACGTGGCACGCATCGGCGTGCTGCTGGCCGGCCTGCCCGACACCGTGCCCGGCGTCACCATCAACCGTTTCTGCTCGTCCGGCCTGCAGGCCGTGGCGATGGCCGCCGACCGCATCCGCCTGGGCGAGGACGACCTGATGCTCGCCGGCGGCACCGAGAGCATGAGCATGGTGCCGATGATGGGCCACAAGATCGCCATGAACCCGGCGATCTTCTCCGACGAGAACATCGGCATCGCCTACGGCATGGGCATCACCGCCGAGAACGTGGCCAAGCAGTGGAAGGTGTCGCGCGAACAGCAGGACGCCTTCGCCGTCGAGAGTCACCGACGCGCCCTGGCCGCCCAGGCCGCGGGCGAGTTCAACGACGAGATCAGCCCGTTCGCACTGGATGACCACTACCCCAACCTGGCCACCCGCGGCATCGTCACCGACAGTCGCAACATCACCGCTGATGAAGGCCCGCGCCCGGGCACCACGCTGGAAGTGCTGGCCAAGCTGAAGACCGTGTTCCGCAACCAGCAGTTCGGCGGCAGCGTCACTGCCGGCAACTCCTCGCAGATGTCCGACGGCGCCGGCGCCGTGCTGCTGGCCAGCGAGAAGGCGATCAAGGAATACAACCTGACGCCGCTGGCCCGCTTCGTCGGTTTCTCGGTGGCGGGCGTGAAGCCGGACGTGATGGGCATCGGCCCGAAGGAAGCGATCCCCAAGGCGCTCAAGCAGACCGGCATCAGCCAGGACCAACTCGACTGGATCGAGCTCAACGAAGCTTTCGCTGCGCAGGCACTGGCGGTGATGGGAGATCTCGGCCTTGACCCATCCAAGGTCAACCCGCTGGGCGGCGCGATCGCGCTCGGCCATCCGCTGGGCGCCACCGGCGCGATCCGCATCGCCACGCTGCTGCACGGCATGCGTCGCCGCAAGCAGAAGTACGGCATGGTGACCATGTGCATCGGCACCGGCATGGGCGCGGCGGGGATCTTCGAAGCGCTCTGATCGTCTCGTTCCGCCGAAACGGAAAAGCGCCGCAGCGATGCGGCGCTTTTTTTGTCTCGTTCGGCCGGCTTTTCCGAAGGGCGGAGGGCCGTCCCGGCCCTCCGCGCGGCCGTCGTTCACATCGGCATGGCCGACGCATCGGACGCATCCACCCGCAGCTCCTTGATCGTGATCACAGTGCCCTTGCGCGGCTTTGCACCGTCCATGCGCACGAACGAAATCGTGAGCGCATCCAGCGTCGCCGGCCAGATCTCCTTGAGCGCATCGGTCATCGGGAAACTCAGCTGCACCGGATCGCTCAGCCCATGCATTTTGCCGCCGTGCAGGCTCTCGTGGTTGAGGATGCCGGTGATCTCGAATGCTCCCAGCGTCCCCAGCAGGTACCGACTCTCCGTCTGCGACAGACCCTGGGTGGTGGGCAGGTTGATGTAGAGCTTGTAGAAGAAGCCGCTCTCCAGGCCGAGTCGGGTGAGACGCACGCCGTCCAGCACCAGGCGCACCGCGTCATTGACTACCGGCGCGGCTCCCTTGGGCGACCGACGCAGCAGCAACGAGCGCACCCTGGAACGCCCTGCGTCATCGAGAGGCACCGTGACGGTCACGGAGCGTTCGTCCAGTGATAACGGCTGACCGTTGCCCAGCGTCATGACCAGGGCCTGAGGCAGCGTCGAGGAGGACGCCTGCATGGTCACCGCGGACATCGGCGCCAGCGATGGCAGGGCCGGGAGCGAGGTGGGCATGGTTTCGTCTTCGTACTGGTAACCCAGGCCCGTGGTGCTGTACGCCCAGGTCCGCGCCATCGTCGGCACCCCGGATCCGTAGTTGAACGAGCCTTTCCAGTAGGCATCCGTCTTGGGCGGCATGCTGCGCCCGTTGCCGGCACTGACCCATGCGGCCCACAGACGATCGACGTTGGCGTGGTGCAACCAGAAGATCGGATCCCTCGGCGATACGGTCACGCTGCCCATCGCCCCGCCGATGATGTTGTGCACGGGGTTGTGCGGCAGGGTCTCGAACGCGGGCTCGAACGCGTCGACCAGTCCCCGCTGGAAGTTGACCACCGTATCGGCAAAGGCGTTGAGGCTCAGCGCCGCGGTGACATCGGTGCTCTTGCGGTTCTCGATGTACAGCGGGCTGGCGGTATCGGTGAACTCGGCGGGCATCACCGGTTGGGTGTAGTAGTCCCAGTAGGGCAGCACCAGGCTGCTGTTGCCTGCCACCTTGCGCAGCTGGGCCTCCAGCCGGAACAGGAATCCGCGGTGCCAGGCCAGAAAATACGCCGTGCTGTGGGGGCAGAAGTACTTGTGCACATTCACCCAGTACGTCCACGAGTTGGGATCGGCGGCATGGGTGTTCGCCCGCATCTTGCCGATCGCTTCGAGATAGATCGGAAACATCGGGCCTTGCGAGAACGCGTTCCAGTTCTGGCGCACCTTGAGCGTGGCAGCCGTGGCAACCCGCGGTACCCACGGCAGCAGCGCCACGGTCCCGGCGGTCAGTGATCCCTGCAGAAAACGTCGTCTTGAAAGCATCAGCATCTCTCCCTTGATCCGTGAGGCGCATGGCAACGCATGCGCCGTCTCGACTGATGGCGCCCGCCCCGCGCGGAATCGACCGCACAAAGTGGGCGTGCCGCGGGCTGATCCACCGGATGTCCAAAAGAGAGAGCGGCCAGGCAAGTCGCAGTACCCCGCCGGGCAACGGCGCTTCACGCCTTGCTTAGATTTCTACTGCTACGTTCCAGCAGGGTCATCATTCAAACGGATGAGGCCACCCGCTCAGGCTTCGGGTGAGGCGAAATGGACCGGCGGCGCACCACCCAACTGCTGACTGCCCTGTACAGCATGGACATGCGATCTCCCGACTGGGGGCCGGTGCTCGCGGTGCTGGGCCAGATATTCCAGTGCAGCCACGCGGGCGTCTGCCGCTTTGCCGACGGCAGCTCCGCTGGATGCGCGGCGGAAGTCCTCGAGACCTGGGGAGATGGCGCAGAGCCATCCGCCACCGATGCGGCGAACCCACCGTGGCTGTCCCTGGCAAGGGATCGTCTGCTGCGCGATGGAATCGCCGGCAGCGCCGATCCTTGGGACGGGACGCCCGAGGGCGCCAAGCCGGCGACTGCCGCCCCTTCCGGACACGGCCTTGCCCTGGGCACCCCGAGCGATGGTTCCAGCGCGCTGACCGTGCTGGTCATGAGGCGCCCCCCGCCGGCGGCCGACTTCGATGAAGATGAGCGGGCGTTGGCATGCTCCCTGCTCCCGCACTTGCGCAACGTGTGCGCATGGCAGCAGCGATTCCACTCCATTGATTACCAGTCGGAGCAATTCCGCGCCGCGCTCGATTCCCTCGCCGAAGGCGTGCTGATGCTGGATGGCGACGGGCGGCCAGTGTTCTGCAACGCGGCGGCGCGCAGCATGGCCTGCCACCATCTGTTTTCCTGGCGACCCGATGGACGGCTTGGCATGACTACCTCCGGCGATGAGCGCCGTTTGCAGGAGGCGCTGCGGGAACTGGGGAAGCGTGAGGTGGGGTCG
>DASUJJ010000324.1:0-3042 GCA_036279335.1 Dyella sp. | reverse complement strand
TGGCCGAGGTTCATCACGTCCAGACCGTTGCTCGCGTTGATCGACAGCGAGCGGCCGCTGTTGGCGGTGAAGCTGCCACCAGGGAACACGCTGAGCAGGCCGCGCAGCACGATCTCTTTCCAGAACCAGGTGGCAGGCAGGTTGAACAGCCCCATGATGCCGAACCAGCTGATCAGCAGGCCGGTCGCCACCGGCAGTGCCACCGCCCACAGGAAGGGCTTGCTGCGCGCCCAGGCCGAGCAGAGCAGGAGCCAGCCGGCGGAGGGCAGGGCCCAGAGCACGTACACCGGGATGTAGCCGAGCAGGTTGCCCATGACGCGGAACGGATGGGCCTGCATCAGCAGCTGCCACACGTTGACGCCGTGGAAGGACAGCGTGACCGCCACCATCAGCAGCTGCGCCATGCCGGCCAGGATGCCCACCACCACCGCGATCGCCGGAGCCAGTACGGTGGCACTGATCACCTTGGACAGCACGGTGCCGGTGTCGGAGATCGGCAGCGACTTCCAGAACAGGATGCTGCGGTCGCGGCGGTCGTCGTACAGCGCACCCAGGCAGTAGAAGAACACCACGAAGCCCAGCACCACGGTGATCAGCGCCATCGAGGAGTACATGGCCACGTCCAGCACCATGCCGACCTTGCTCATGTCGCCGGCGTCCATGCGTGACATCACATCGCGCAACTGGCCGCTGGCGCCGAAGCTGATGCCGTGGCGGGCGCCGAGCACCTCGGCGGTGATGATGCCCATCAGGTTGAGCAGCAGGAAGATGCCGCCGGTGATCACCGGCGCCCAGAAGAAGCCGCCGCGGTTCTCCCAGAATTCGCGCTTCACCAGCCAGACCATGTTGGTCAGCGAGCGGTTGCCCGAAGCCGGGTTGTTCAGGGCCATGGTTTTCATGCGTAGGTTCCCTTCATGGTGGCAACAAACAGGTCGCTGACGGAGGGCCGGCGGGTTTCGCCCAGCGCCTCGAGTTGCGCCCGTTCGACGCCGTCGAACAGAAAGATGCTCTTGCCGAACACGGTGCGCTCGTCGATCGGGCGCAGCGCCCGGGCGGCTTCGGCGCGGTCGGCGCCCACCATCACTTCGATGAAGCGGTCGCCGACGGCATCCATGTCGGCATCGAGCACGATCTTGCCGTCGCGGATGAACATCAGGTCGGTGAGGATGTGCTCGACCTCTTCCACCTGGTGGGTGGTGACGATGATGGTCTTGTCCTCGTCGAAGTAGTCCTCCAGCAGGTTCTGGTAGAACTGCTTGCGATAGAGGATGTCCAGGCCCAGCGTGGGCTCGTCGAGCACCAGCAGGCGGGCGTCGATGGCCATCACCAGCGCCAGGTGCAGCTGCACGATCATGCCCTTGGACATCTGCTTGACGCGCATGTCCGGGGTGAGCTTGGTGCGCTTGAGGAAGGCCTCGCACTTGGCGCGGTCAAAGCGCGGATGGATCGCGGCGACGAAGTCCACCGCATCGCGCACCTTCAGCCAGCGCGGCAGCACCGCAACGTCGGCGATGAAGCACACCTGTTCCATCAGCTTGTTGCGATCGGTGCGCGGGTCCATCCCCATCACGCTGAGCTGGCCCTCGAACGGGGTCAGGCCCAGGATCGCCTTGAGCGCGGTGGTCTTGCCGGCGCCGTTGGGGCCGATCAGGCCCACGATGCGGCCGGAGGGGATGGTGAAGCTCACGTTGTCCAGCGCGGCGGTGTTCTTGTAGCGCTTGCTCAGGCCGGTGGCGGTGACTACGGCGTTCATGCGGTTTTCTCCGTGCCGTCGCCGGCTTCGCGCAGCAGGGTCTTCAGGTCCAGACCCAGGCGCTGCAGCCGGGCGAACAGGGTGGGCCATTCCTCGCGCAGAAAGCGCTCGCGCTCGGACTTCAGTAGTGCCTCACGCGCTCCATCGTTGACAAACATGCCCAACCCCCTCCGTTTTTCAACCAGTTGATCGTCGACCAGCTCCTGATAGGCCTTGGAGACGGTCAGCGGATTGATCTGGAAATCCGCTGCCACCTGGCGCACCGACGGCAGCGGGTCACCCTCGTTCAAGGCCCCGTCCAGGATCATCGCCACCACGCGCTCGCGCAGCTGGCGATAGATCGGGACGCTGTCGTTCCAGGTAATGGTCATGTTTATTCCTTGGTGATGCGGCCGAGCTTGTTGCCAAACGAGTAGAAAGGCATGGCCATCTGCGAACCGACCAGCGTGGCATCAGCCTTGGCACGGGCGCCCAGGCCCGCCGGAGCGGTCGAAAGCGGGGCATTGACCATCGCCATGAGCGCCGCGGCGCGCATCTCTTCGGCGGTGGGGGTGACGTTGACGGGCGCCAGGTCGATCACGCGGATGCCGTTGATTTCGGCGACCGGGGCGCGGGCGATGCCGTGGTTCATCGAGGCAAGGCCGGCGGCAGTGATGAGGACGGCGGCGGACAGGGCGAGCAGGTTCGGTGCTTTCATGACGGATCTCCTTTAGTGATCTCGTGGACCGGTGTTGTAGTGAACTATAACACCATGTTTCGGGCCGTCAATAGGCGAAGGCGAAAATCGCAACATGACTGATGGCCTATGCGCGCAAACCGCGCCAGAAAGCCGTTTCAGCACCACAAGAGGGCTCAGGCGCTAGGCTGGGCGCCTTTTTACGGCATGGGATTCAACGATGGATATGCAGCTTTCCGGCCGGCGCGTGGTGATCACTGGAGCCAGCAAGGGCATCGGCCTGGCCTGCGCGCGCGCCTTTGCAGCCGAAGGTGCCAAGGTGGTGGGCTTGGCGCGTTCGGCCGATGGCTTGGAGCAGGCGCGCGAGTCGCTGGCCGCCGCCGGCCACACGATGGCCGTGCATGCGGTGGATTTGCGCGATGCCGCGGCAACGCGGGAAACCTTCGACCGCATCGCGGCCGAGCACGGCCCGGTCGACGTGCTGGTAAACAGCGCGGGCGCCGCACGGCGCCGACCGCCAGACGAGCTGGACGCCGCTGCGCTGCACGAGGCGATGGACGCCAAGTACTTCACCTACGTGCACGCCATCGACGCGGTGATTCGCGGCATGGCG
>DASUJJ010000323.1:0-7602 GCA_036279335.1 Dyella sp. | reverse complement strand
TGGATCTGGAGGATTTCGAGGACGCCGACCTGCAGGACCAGCTCGACCGTGCCCGTCGTCAGGTGGCCGGGCGCGGCAGCCTGCTCTCTCAGCTGTTGCAGCAGGCGCAGGACGTCATCACCCTGCTCAGCTTCGCGGTGGGGCTGGCGGTGTACGCGCCGTGGCTGATCGTTCTGCTGGCAGTGGCGCTGGTGCCGGCGTTCCTGGGCGAGTTCCACTTCAACGCACAAAGCTATGCGGTGAACTACCAGTGGACGCCGGAGCGGCGCGAGCTGGACTACCTGCGCATGGTCGGCGCCAGCGCGTCGAACGCGAAAGAGGTGAAGAGCTTCGGCCTCAACCCGTTCCTGATCGAGCGCTACCGCGTGCTGTCACAGGACATGTACCGCGCCAACCGCGTCATCGCGCTGCGCCGGGCCGGCTGGGGCGGGCTGTTCACCACCATCGGCACCATCGGCTACTACGCCGCCTACGCGTTCATCGCGTGGCGCACGGTGACCGGGCAGTTCTCCATCGGCGACCTCACGTTTCTGTCGACCTCGTTCCGCCGCTTGCGCACGCTGATGGAAACGCTGCTGGTGGGCTTCTCGCAGGTGGCGGGGCAGGCGCTGTACCTGGACGACCTGTTCTCGTTCTTCCGCATCCAGCCGGAGATCCTCTCGCCGCCGAACCCGCGCCCGTTCCCGCGGCCGATGCGCGAGGGCTTCGTGTTCGAGGACGTGGGCTTCCGCTATCCCGACGCCGAGCGCTGGGCGGTGCGGCATCTCAACTTCAGCCTGCGCGCGGGCGAGGTACTGGCGCTGGTGGGCGAGAACGGCGCCGGCAAGACCACGCTGGTGAAGCTGCTCTCGCGCCTGTACGACCCGGACGAAGGGCGCATCCTGCTCGACGGTCACCCGCTCACCGAGTACGACCTGGAAGACCTTCGCCTCAACATCGGGGTGATCTTCCAGGACTTCGTGCGCTACTACTTCAACGCCGCGGACAACATCGCGGTGGGCCGCATCGAGGCGCGCGACGATCGCGCCCGCATCGCCGACGCCGCCCGCCGCAGCATGGCCGACGAAGTGATCGCCCGGCTGCCCAAGGGCTACGCGCAGATGCTCGGCAAGCTGTTCAAGGGCGGCGTGGATCTGTCCGGCGGCGAGTGGCAGAAGATCGCCATTGCCCGCGCCTACATGCGCGATGCGCCGCTGCTGGTGCTGGACGAGCCCACCGCGGCGCTCGACGCGCGCTCGGAGTACGAGGTGTTCCAGCGCTTCAAGGAGCTGTCCGCCGGCAAGACCGCGGTGATCATCTCGCACCGCTTCTCCACCGTGCGCATGGCCGACCGCATCATCGTGTTGCAGCACGGCGCGATCGAGGAGGTCGGCACCCACGAGCAGTTGGTGGCCGCCGGCGGGCACTACGCCGAGCTGTTCGAGCTGCAGGCCGCCGGGTACCGCTGAGCGGCAGCGCGTTCAAGTTTCCGCCGCGGCGACCGACAACCCGGCGTCAGGCCATGCCCGGAGCGGCTCCGGGTGGCTCGCGCGTTGCACGCCTCGGTGCACCGCCGCGCGGGATTCCGGCAGGGCCGACCAACCAGCGTGGTGGAGATCGACGTGATGCTTTCAAAGTTCGTGCCGCTCAAGACCCGGATCCAGGCGCTGGACCGGCAATTTGCCGGGCAGCTGCCGGAACGCTTCGTGCTCGACAGCCGCGAGGTAGTGCGCATCGGCGAGCGCGACACACCGGTACTGCGCCAGGGCAGCACCGTGCTCAACCTCAACTTCGCCGTGCCGGACCGCTTCACCGCGCAGACCGGCGCCACCGCCACGCTGTTCGCGCGCACCGGGGACGACTTCGTGCGCATCACCACCTCGGTGAAGAAAAAGGACGGCGGCCGCGCCATCGGCACCTTGCTCGACCGCTCGCACCCGGCGTGGGTGAAGCTGCTGGCCAAGCAGTCGTTCACCGGCTACGCCACCATCTTCGGCACCCAGTGCATGACCCGCTACGACCCGATCCTCGACGGTCGCGGCGAGGTGATCGGCGTGCGCTACGTGGGGCTCGACGTGAGCGCCATGCGCACGCTCGGCATGCCGCTGCGTATCGGCCTGGCCACCGCCGCGCTCAATGCCGTGGTGATGCTCGCGCTGTATGCGCTGCTGCCGCACGAGCTTCGCACCGCGCTGCTGCCCACGCTGGCCGCGCTCGGCGTGGCATCCGCGGTCGGCGTGTCCGGCGTGATCTATCTGCTGGTCCGGCGCAACATCAGCGGGCCGATGAGCGAGTGCCGCACCGCCGCCGGCAAGATTGCCGCGGGCGACCTCAGCGCGCAGGTGGCGGTGGATCGGCGCGACGATATCGGCCAGCTGCTGCAGGCGATCAACGGCATCAGCGTCGGCCTCGCCGACGTGGTGACCAACGTGCGCCAGTCCAGCGACAGCATCCACACCGCCACCGGCCAGATCGCCGCAGGCACCGCCGACCTCTCGCACCGCACGCAGGATCAGGCCGCTTCGCTGGAGGAAACCGCCGCCGCGATGGAAGAGCTCACCTCCACCGTACGGCAGAACGCGGACAACGCCCGCGAGGCCGATGCACTGGTCTCCTCCGCCGCCAAGCTGGCGAAGGAAGGCGGCGAGCTGGTGGCGCAGGTGGTCACCACCATGGGCGACATCAAGGCCAGCTCGCAGCGCATCGAAGACATCGCCGGCATGATCGACGGCATCGCCTTCCAGACCAACATCCTCGCGCTCAACGCCGCGGTGGAAGCGGCACGCGCCGGCGAGCACGGCCGCGGCTTCGCCGTGGTCGCCAGCGAAGTGCGCGGACTGGCCCAGCGTGCCGCCACCGCCGCGCGCGAAATCAAGCAGCTGATCGGCGAGGCGGTGGCCACCGTCGACACCGGCGCCGCGCTGGTCGATCGCACCGGCGACACCACCCGCCGCATCGCCGATGCCATCCAGCGCTCCGCCGGCCTGATGAACGAGATCGCCGCGGCCAGCGAAGAACAAAGCAAAGGCATCGAGGAAATCGGCTCCGCGGTCAGCCAGATGGACGAAGCCACCCAGAGCAACGCCGCCCTCGTCGAAGAATCCGAAGCCGCCGCGCGCAGCCTGCAGGAACAAGCCGAACGCATGCGCCAGGCGGTGTCGGTATTCCGCACGGCCGATCAGGTGGCGCGCGTGCCGCAGTAGCTTCTGAGGCGTACGGCGGTCCTTCCATCTCCCAGGTCAGCGGAGAGATGGAGCAAGAAGTCAGCGCGCTTCGCGGCAGGTTTCCTCTCAGCCAACCAGCCTTGCTCCCACTCCCTCCCCTGGTGGGAGGGAGTGGGAGCGTTTGCTCGCCTCAAGCCATCAAGCGAAGCCGCGCTTCGCGCTTCCCCCTCACCCCAGCCCTCTCCCCCGCAAGCGGGGGAGAGGGAGCAAAAGCGTGGGCGCGCTTCGATCGTCAGCCGTTCGGATCGCTCTTGACCGCTTCGATGTGGGCCGTTCCGTTTGATACGGACTGCATATTGCCAATCGCGGCATGAGCGTGAGTGACGCAACCCCGCCACCCTCACCGCTGGACCGCCCGGAGCCGTGCCTCGCTCCCTCTCCCCCCGTCGGGGGAGAGGGGCGGGGTGAGGGGGGCCGGGTGCTCGCCTCAAGCCAACAAGCGAAGCTGCGCTTCGCCCTACAAGCGTGGATGACGCAAACCCTGCATCTTCACCACTGGATCGCCCGAAGCCGCGCTTCGCTCCCTCTCCCCCCGCGGGGGGAGAGGGTCGGGGTGAGGGGGCCGGGTGCTCGCCTCAGGCCATCAAGCGAAGCCGCGCTTCGCGCTTCCCCACACCCCCGCCCCCCGATCAAGTCGAGATGAGGCTCTCTCCCCCGCAAGCGAAGGAGAGGGAGCGAAGCGTGTGGGCCCGATCATCCCTCTCGGCGACCCGGCCCGCACGGTGCCCCTCTCACTTCCCCGGCAAATCGCGCGTCGGCACGCTGATGCTGCACAGGTCGATCTTGCCCGCAGGCCGCGTGTAGAACGCATCGCGGCGGTTGCGCTTGGCGTCTATCAGGGCGGCGAAGGTGGGGCTGTCGGTGCGCAGGATTTCCACGGCGGGGCGCTGGGCGGGCGGCAGGTCGGCGGCAAGCGTCACCGAGATGATCGGCAGGCGTTCGCCGGGCTTGGTGTAGAACCCGAGTGGGCCGGTACCGCGTGGCAGGCCGGAGAGCAGTTCGGCGCCCTCGATCACCCGGCCGGCGATGGCGAGGTTGCGGTCCAGCCCGCGCGGGGCCTGGCCGATCACCATGTACAGCGAGCTGCCGCTGCCCGTTTCCGGCCCCACGTCGCGCGCCACGCCGACCATGCCGTAGCAGTGGGTCAGCCATTCCTCGTGGGTGGCCGGATCGCGCGCCACCGGGAAGCCTTCGGAGAAGCCGACCTGCGGCGCGTACACGTCGCCGTCGGGCAGTTGGGTGAACTCCAGCGTCGGATCGATCGCGCGGGTGTATTCCGGCGGCAGCGTCTTCTTCGCCTTGCCCAGCGGCTTCATCTTGCTGCGATCGGCGTTGTCGTCGTCGTTGGGGTCGCCCCACTGGCTGACGAAGTTGTCCTGCACGCGGATCACCGCCAGGCCGTCGAAGTAGTGCCCGCGCACCAGCGTGCGGATGTTGGCCGCGTGCAGCGGCGTGAAGTCCGGTGCCAGCTCAATCAGCACGCGCCCGCTGGGCAGCTGCATCACCAGCAGGTTGGCCGGGTCGGGCTTGCGCCACTCCGCCGGGCTGGAGGCGGCGAGGATGTCTTTGGACGTCGGCGTGGGTTTCGACTGCGACTGCGACTGTTCGGCAAGCGCGGGCAGGGAGGCGAGCAGGCAGACGGCGAGGGCGAGGGTGGTCGATCGGATGCGTGACATGGCGTCCCTGGAGCGTTGAAGAGGCGAGCCGGCAAGTTAGCAGAGGTGTGGATCAGCGGAGCGCAGCGGGACGTGCCGCGCACCTCGCCATCAGCGGGTGGCAGCCCCGGTCACGATCTCCCTGCACGGAAGGGGCGCCTTGTGGCTGCCCGTTCTGCGCGCCGAGTGACCAGCGATGCGACGAGTCGTCGTGACGACTGCATGTGCGGATAGCGCCGGCGCGATGAGCCCCGGGGAGCAGGCACATGAGCAGGTGCGCACCATGACTTGTTACCCGTGTACTAGGCATAAGTTAATACTATCGTTCACCACAACACAGGTGGCATGGCTGACATGTTGTGGACGATGACGTCGCCAACGCGTTGAAGAAGTTCCAGAAAGAGCTGTCGGCCGGCACCGTGTCGCTGGCCCTGCTCGCCGTGCTGGGGCGCTCGCGGCAGCCGATGTACGGCTACCAGATCGCCAAGCGGCTGGAAGAGGCCGGCGAGGGCGTGCTCGCCGGCAAGCAGAGCGCGCTGTACCCGGTGCTGCGCAACCTGGAGGCGGCGGGGCTGCTCGCCAGCGAGGTGGAGCCGTCGGTGAGCGGGCCGCCGCGCCGCTATTACCGCGTGACCAAACCGGGGCGCGAGGTGCTGCGCGAGTGGACCGCCGCCTGGCACGCCACGCGCGATTCGGTGGATCGGATTCTTGAGGGAGAGCTGTGATGACTGCACCACGCACGATTGCCGACTATCTCGCGCAGCTGCGCGATGCCCTGCGCGGCGCCGACCCCGCGCTGATCCAGGACGCGCTGTACGACGCCGAGGAACATCTGCGCGCCGAACTGGCCGACCAGCCCCAGCGCGGCGAGGCCGAGATGCTCGCCCAGGTGGTGGGCAGCTACGGCGCGCCGGACGAAGTGGCGGAGATCTATCGCGACCAGGAGATCACCATCCAGCGCGCGCTGCGTCTGCCTCCGGCGCCGAAACGCCGCTCGCTGGTGGGCCGCTTTTTCGGCGTGGCCGCGGACATGCGCGCCTGGGGATCGCTGTTCTACATGCTGCTGGCGCTGGGCACCGGCATCGCCTACTTCGTGCTGGTGGTGGTGGGGCTCTCGCTGTCGGCGGGACTGTCGGTGCTGATCATCGGCGTGCCGTTCATCGTGCTGTTCTTCGGTACGGTGCGCGTGCTGGCGCTGATGGAAGGGCGCATCGTGGAGGCCATGCTCGGCGTGCGCATGCCGCGGCGGCCGACGTATCCGTCCCCGGGCACCACGCTGATGAAGCGCATCGGCGCCATGTTCACCGACCCGCGCAGCTGGACCACGATGTTCTACATGGTGCTGATGCTGCCGCTGGGCGTGGCCTACTTCACCCTCACCGTGACGCTGATGTCGGTCGCGCTCGCTTTCATGGCCGCACCATTCGTGCGCCTGCTCGATATCGACGACATCAACCGCGCGTTCGTCGACGGCACGCTTACCGTCGACTGGGGCTTCGGCTCGCACGTGCCGGGCTGGGGCGAACTGATCGCGCTGGGCGTCATCGGGGTGCTGCTGTTCTTCGGCACGCTGCACCTGGTGCGCGGGCTGGGCCGTTTGCAGGGCCAGTTGGCCAAGCATCTGCTGGTGGCTGGCGCGGCGCGCTGAGTGGCCGCGGAGCGGTGGCGGGGCGCGTGCTGGCGCCGGTGCAGGTCACCGTTCTTCCAGCCTGCATCAAAGTCAGCGAGAGGGGAGCTTGCTGTTGACGCCTGGCACGTAGCCCGGGCGTCGGCGCATCCGCTGATGACTCAGGCGCCCGCCAAACCGCTTCGCGCCATGCCCCGGTCGGCGGATGGCGGCCGTCCTGCACCGCGGTAGCGGGTGGCTCGGTGCGCTGGGCGAATCGCCATGACGGTCAGCGTCTGTCGCCAGCGGATCAGAACTCCGCCACAAACTCCACCGCCATGCCGCGCTCGCGCCCGATCGTCTCGGCCACGTTTTGCACGGCGTCGATGCGATTGGCAGAGGAGGCTTCCACTTCCACGAAGTAGATCTTGCCCTCGCTGTCGTCCACCAGTTCGCTGGAGCTGGAGTCATCGCGCATCGTGGGGACGAGGTCGTCCACTTCTTCCACGTGCTCAATGCCGTCGATGCCGTGCAGGGCGTTGATCACGGCATCGGCGTCGTCGCGGCTGCCGATCAGGCGCATGCGGACCATGGGCATGGGTGTTCTCCTGGTGGGGGAGCGACCATGTTGCGATGGCGCGCGTGGGCGCCGGGTGATGCCGGCGCGACGGCGGTTACCATGCGCGCTGACCGCCAGGATGCCCGCCGTGCCCAAGACCTACGACCGCGCCTATTTCGACAAGTGGTATCGCCACCCCGATCACACCGTTGCCTCGCCCGCCGAACTGCGCCGCAAGGTGACGCTGGCGGTGGCGCAGGCGGAGTACTACCTCGGTCGCCCGATCCGCAGCGTGCTCGACGTGGGCTGCGGCGAGGCGCCGTGGCGTGCCCACCTGCGCGCGCTGCGCCCGGACGCAAGCTACCGCGGGCTGGACGCCAGCGAGTACGTGGTCAACCGCTACGGCCGCAGCCGCAACATCGGCCTGGCCACCTTCGGCCAGCTCGAGTATCTGCGCTTCGACACCCGCTTTGATCTGATCGTCTGCACCGACGTGCTGCACTACCTCAAGCCCGCCGAAATCCGCGCAGGCCTGGGCGGCATCGTCGACATGCTCGAAGGCATCGCCTTCCTCGAAGT
>DASUJJ010000322.1:0-4125 GCA_036279335.1 Dyella sp. | reverse complement strand
AAGCTCGAATCCGAGCGCATGCGCATCACCTGGAACGGCGAGGAGATTCCGCTCACCGTCACCGAGTTCTGGATGGTGCACACGCTGGTGCGTTTTCCCGGCCACGTGAAGAACCGCGACCAGCTGATGCGCGAGGCCGAGCTGGTGGTGGACGACGCCACCATCACCTCGCACATCAAGCGCATCCGCAAGAAGTTCATTGCGCTGGCGCCGGAGTTCGACGCGATCGAGACCGTGCACGGCGTGGGTTACCGGTGGAAGCCGTGAGAGCTGGCCTGCTTGCGATGCTGCTTGTGTTCGCCGCCACGCCGGCGCGCGCCGCCGAACCCATCCTCGCCAGCGGCGCCCGCGATGGCACCACGCCCGCGTGGACCATCACCGGAACCGCGCCCGACGGCTGGACCGCCGATTGCTGCACCTATGCCCGCGCCATCGGTGTCGCCGCCGTCGTCTACCGCGGCGAGTGGACCGGCGAGCCGCAGCGCGTGATGGTGCTCAACGTCTGGCCCGCCAAGCAGCCCACGCTGGAGGCGGAACTCGCTGCCGACCGCACGCGTTACCACCAGCACGATCCGGCCGGGCGCGAGACCACGGTGGCGATCGCCCATCCGCACATGCGCTGCCTCGCCAACGTGTACGAAGGCAGCGATCACCTCGACGACATGGTCGTGTTCTGCGAGCCGGGCCAGGCCAGCGGCGTGCGGCTGAGCTGGTCGATGACGCTGGCCGCCAACGAGCCGCAGCGCCGTCCACTGCTCGACGCGCTGCTGGGGGTGGTGGCGAGCACGGCCTACCGCCGCGGCGCCACCGCGCTGCCGGCAACCGCCCAGCCCTGATGCCGCACAACGCCGCGCCATGACCCTGCGCCGCAAGCTGCTGCTCGTCGCGCTGTGCACACTGGCGCTGCCGGTGGCCGGCTGGCTCTACGTGCGGCAGATGGAAAACCTGCTGCGCGACGGCCAGGCGCAGGCGCTCACGGCCTCGGCGCGCGCGGTGGCGCGCAGCCTCGCGGTGACCGGCGCGGCGCTGCCGGCCGCCAGCCCGGGTTGGTACGTGCAGAGCGCTGACACGCCGATCACCGTGGACGGCTACGGCGACGACTGGGCGCCGCTCACGCCGTGGAGCGAGCCGGTGGGTACGCGCGGCAAGCTGCTGCTGGCGCAGGACGCCAACTGGCTCTACCTGTGGCTGGACGTGCGCGACAGCCGCCGCGTGCGCGCCGAGGTCGATGATCCGCTGGTGCTGCACGCCGATCACGTGGTGCTGTCGCTGCAGCGCGGGACGGCACGGCGTCGCTATCTGCTCGCCAGTTCGGCACCCGGTCCGATCAACGCCCGCCCGCTGGATCCGCCGGTGGACGGCCTCCCCGATCTGCTCAGCGCGCAGTGGCAGGAGGACGGCAGCGGCTATCGCATCGAACTGCGCGTGCCGCGTGCGGCCGGCATCAGCGCACTGGGCGTGGGTGTGTTCGATCCGACCGATGGCGGCGATCCGCTGGCCGTCGAGCAGCGCCCGCTGCTGGCCTATTCGGAGGCGCTGGCGGCGGAACTGGCGCAGTTGGCACCCGACGACGTGCACGCCCGCGTGCTGTCGCCGGGCGGCTGGCTGCTGGCGCAGAACGGCCGGCGCGCGGCGGACCGCAGCGAGGGCCCGCAGCCGGGCTGGTTTGCCGCGCTGATCTACCGCTCGCTGCTGGCCGATCGCGTGCAGGCCTCGCAGCCGTGGATGCAGGATGCGCCGCGCCTGCTCACCGACGAGGTTACCCAGGCACGCCACGGCACGCCCGCCGCGGTGTGGCGCGACGGCGAGACGCGGGCCAGCGTGGTGCTCGATGCCGCGGTGCCGATCGAGCGCAGCGGTCAGGTGCGCGGCGTGCTTCTGCTGGAGCAGGCCAGTCGCGCCGTGCCGCTGCTGGCCAACCGCGCGCTGTTCGGGTTGCTGCTCACCAGCTTCGCGGTGCTGCTGGTGGCGGGCGGCATCCTGCTCGCCTTCGCCACGCGGCTGAGCCTGCGCCTGGGCAAGCTGCGCGATGCGGCCGAGCGGGCGCAGGCCGCGGATGGCCGTCTGGACGGCCTGTTCCAGCGCGGGCGTTTCCCGATGACCGACGCGCCGGATGAAGTCGGCGACCTGGCGCGCAGCTTCGAGAAGCTGTTCGAGGCGGTGGGCGGCTACACCGAGTACCTGCGCACGCTGGCCTCCAAGCTGTCGCACGAACTCAACACGCCGCTGGCCATCGTCAAGTCCTCGCTGGACAACCTCGAGCACGCGCTCGATGCGGACGGCGGCGTGCCCGCGGATGCCGCGCCGTATCTGGAGCGCGCCCGCGACGGCGTGGCGCGCCTCGGCGCACTGGTGCGCGCGATGAGCGAGGCCAGCCGGATGGAGCGCGCGATCGCCGCCGCCGAGCCGGAGGACGTCGACCTGCGCGAGGTGCTGCGCGGCTGTGCCGATTCGTACCGCGCGCTGGCCGGCACGCGGCATTTCGAGAGCGTGCTGCCCGAGGCGCCGCTGCCGTTCCACGGCGCGCCCGAACTGGTGGCGCAGGCGCTGGACAAGCTGTTCGACAACGCGCTCTCGTTCACGCCCGCCGACGGCTGGCTGCGGCTGGAGCTGCGCACCATCGACGGTGGCGCGCAGATCACTCTGGCCAATCAGGGGCCGCTGCTGCCCGAGGCGATGCAGGCGCGGCTGTTCGATTCGCTGGTGAGCCTGCGCGACAGGGCCACGCCGGGCGATGCGCCGCACCTGGGGCTGGGCCTGTACGTGGTGCGGCTGGTGGCCGAACGCCACGGCGGTCACGCCATCGCCCGCAATCTGGACGACGGCCAAGGCGTGGCATTCACGCTGCAGCTGTTCGGCATGCCGCGTCCGCGGCTGTAGGGACGCTGGAAAGAGCTCGCGACGACGTCTGTCTTGCGAGATGCCCGCAGACGGCTGCGCGCGGATCACGCGACAGGCTTTTCAACGGCCAATGCGGTCACCCCATGCCGCCTCAAGCAAAAGCGCCGTGCACTTCCGGCCGCGCGGGAAGGACAGGGACACAGCCACGATGCGTGGGTCTACAGCGCCGGCGTCTCGAGATGGAAGCGAACCGGCACGCGTGTGGTCGCCGTGGTGGTGGCGCCGTCGCTGCGCAGCGCGCGGAACCGCCACTCCCGTGCCGCTTCCAGCGCGGCAGCGTCCAGCTCGGCGAACCCGCTGGACTGGGCCACCGTCAGATCGTGCGGCACGCCGTCGATGCCGATGGTGAGCTCGATCAGCACGGTGCCCTCGTGGTGCTGGCGCACGGCCTCCTCGGGATAGTGCGGTGGCGGCCGTCGGATGATCTCCACCGCCGCCGGTGCACTCGCCGAGCCGTAGGCCAGCACCCAGCCGCCTCCGCCTGGCTGCAGGCGCGCCTGGTACATCTCGGCATCGCCGCAGCTGCCGCTGCGGGTGTCGCAGCGGCGCACGCGGTAGCTGAGCTGGCCCTGGTCATCGAGCGCGAAGTCGAGCAGCTGCGTGCGGCGCGGGTCGATCGGTGCGTCCATCGCCGTGCCCACGAAGACGCCGTGGCGAAACACGTAGAGCTGCACCGCGCTGGGCTGGCAACGTGAGTCACGCTGCAGCACCGCCTCGGTCACGTAGGCATCGCCGCTGCGCTGCGAGCGCCCGGTCAGCTGGCGCTCGCCGCCGGTGAGCAGGAAGCGGTCTTCGTCACTAGTCGGTGCCGCGCTTGGGGCCGGGCAGGTCGGCACCCGCGCCGAGGTAGTTGCCGCGAGCGGCTGCAGCGGCCGCGGCACGTAATGCACGACCTGTGTGGCGGGCGCTGGCGTCGGCGTGCGGTGGTGCGCCCAGAGCAACAGCAGCACCAGCGCCGTGGCGATGCCGGCCGTCCACGCCCATGCGCGCCGGCGCCTGCGCGGCGCGCCACCGGCCGGTAACGGCGGCGGCAGGGTGGCTGCGCGCGGCAGCGGCGGCGGGGCGGCGCGAAGCGGCAGCGCCTGCCAGCTCGCATCGCCGTCGTGGCACCAGCGATCGTCGGCGCGGGCAAAGTGGTCGCGCGCGCCGGCCGGCAGCGGGCCAAGCACGTGCTGACCGCGCAGCAGCCAGATCAGCGCGCCGTCTTCGGCGTGCACTTCCGCC
>DASUJJ010000321.1:0-2236 GCA_036279335.1 Dyella sp. | reverse complement strand
CAGCATGTCGATCACCGTATGCGCATGACCCACTTCCTGCTCGATGGTGTCCATGCCGCGTTCCAGCGCCTCCAGATGCGCGGGGCGCAGCTCGGCCACCGGCAGCGCGGCCTCCTTCGCCAGCCGATGGCTCACCAGCAGATCCGGCAGGTAGCGGCGAAACGCCTGGCCGGCGATCTGCAGCGCGCCCAGCGGCGTGCGCAGCTCGTGCGCGATGTTGTTCGACGCACGCGTCAGCGCCTGGATGCGGGTCTGGTCGGCGTGCTTCTGCGACAGGCTGGCCAGCGGTCCCAGCGCCACCGCCATCACCAGCAGCGGCAGGTACAGCAGCAGGCGATCCACCGGCAGCGGCGCGTGCGGCCCCAGCACCCATGCCAGCCAGGCCAGCGTGCTCCCCACGGCGAAGATCGCCAGAAAGCTGCCCACGTCGAACATCATCAAAGTCAGGTAGATCGACGCCAGGTGGATCAGCAGCCACGCCGTACTGCCACCGTTGCGCAACAGCATGTAGCCGGCGAAGAACGGCAGCACGAAGGTCACCGCCGCGTACCAATAGGCCGGCAGCAGGGTGCGCAAACGCCGCGGCCACCAGCGCTGCATCGACAGCGGCAGCAGCAGCACGCATCCGGCCAGGCGCAGCGGGAGGTTCTCGTACGGCTGCGGCAGCGCGTAACGCCAGATCGGGTAGTACAGCAGCAGGCTCGCCGAGCCGATCAGGCTCATCAGCACCAGCGTGGGCTGCGACGGCCGCGCGTGCTCGAACATCACGCCGTCCAGCTGCAGCAGCCGTTGCCGCAAGCGGGACCAGAGCGGGGGCAGGGCGGGTGACATCGGCGCGCGTGCTGCGCTGGCTCAGCGAAACTGCTTGTGGCAGCTGTCGCAGGCGTCATCCACCGGCGCCAGTGCGGCGGTCAGCGCGGCACAGGTGGTGGGAGCCGCCGTCACCGCGCTGCCTATGCTGCGCTGGAGCTTGTCCGAGGCATCCAGAAACGGCTGCTCCACGCCCTTGAACGCGGCGGGGATATCCAGCGCAGCGGATTGCAGGCGGGCAAGGTGGGTAGCGATGACGGCCGCGTCGCACTGCCTGGCTTTTACCGCGTTGTGCAGTTCGCTGGAGTGGTAGGCCATCACCGTCATCACCGCCTTGGGCAGCGGGGTGCGCTGGTGCAGGGCGCTGAAGGTGAAGACGCTGCCGAGGATGCCGATGACCAGTCCCAGCACGATGAGGAGGGCTGCCCGCATGGGTGTGGATTCCTGTCGAAAAAGATGGCGGGGAGCATAGCCGAGCGGGAGCGGCGTGCCATCGGTCCGGCGGCGTACGTCCGCGCCGACTTACAATGTGCGGTCTTGTCCACGGGAGTCGTCCGCATGCTGCCGCCGTTTGCTTTTCCTGTGCGCTCCGGAGTGCGGCCATGAGCCGCGCCAGCGAGGAAGCGCTGCGCGAACGCTTCGCGGGCGTCGAACGGCTGTACGGCGTGGGCAGCCTGGCGCGGCTGGCCGAGAGACACGTGTGCGTGATCGGCATCGGCGGCGTCGGCTCGTGGGCGGCCGAGGCGCTGGCGCGCAGCGGCGTGGGGCGGCTCACGCTGATCGATGCCGACGAGGTGTGCGTCTCCAACACCAACCGGCAGATGCACGCGCTGGACGGGGAGTACGGCAAGCCCAAGGTTGGCGTGATGGCCGCGCGCCTGCACGCAATCAACCCGCAGCTGCGGCTGGAGGCGATCGAGCGATTCCTCACGCCGTCGACGCTGGATGAGCTGCTCGACCGCGGCTACGACGTGGTGCTCGACGCCTGCGACGCGTTCCGCGTCAAGCTCGAAGCCATCGCCTGGTGCCGCCGCCGCAAGCTGCCGATGGTGACGGTGGGTTCGGCCGGCGGGCGCACCGATCCCACCCAGATCCGCGTGCGCGACCTGTCGCGTACCGAGCACGATGCGATGTTCAGCCTGATCCGCAAGAAGCTCCGGCAGGACTTCAACTTCCCCCGCAGCCCCGCGCGCTACTTCGGCGTGTCCGCGGTCTACTCGCTGCAGAACGTGCAGTACCCGCAGCCGGACGGCACCGTCTGCGGTACCCGCCCGCCCGGTGGTGATGCGTTGAATCTCGCTTGCGGCGGCGGTCTCGGCGCCGCCACCCACGTCACCGGCGCCTTCGCCTTCGCGGCGGTGGGCAAGGTGATGGAGAAATTGCTGGCGCCATGACTCCCTCTCCCCCAGCGACGCTCGGGGGGAGA
>DASUJJ010000320.1:0-9724 GCA_036279335.1 Dyella sp. | reverse complement strand
AGCCGCGATGCTTTTCGAGGAGACGGCGGAGGGCGTCGCGACTGAAGTCGCTCCCACAGGTGCGTCATCGAGATTCATCAGCACGAAGCGCGCCGCGTTCCACAGCTTGTTGCAGAACGCCTTGTAGCCCTCGGCGCGCTTGATGTCGAAGTTGATCGTGCGGCTGTAGCTGGCCAGCGCGGCGAAGGTAAAGCGCAGCGCGTCGGTGCCGATGGCGGTGATGCCGGCGGGGTAGTCCTTGCGCACGCGTTTCTCGACCTTCTCGCGCTCCTGCGGCAGCAGCAGGCTCCTGGTCGACTTGGCCACCAGCGGCTCCAGCGCGATGCCGTCGATCAGGTCCAGCGGGTCGAGCGTGTTGCCCTTGGACTTGGACATCTTCTGGCCTTCGGCGTCGCGCACGATGGCGTTGATGTACACCTCGCGGAACGGCACCTGGCCGGTGAAGTACTTGGTCGCCATCACCATGCGCGCGACCCAGAAGAAGATGATGTCGAAGCCGGTGACCAGCACCGCGCTGGGCAGGAATAGCTTGTCGTCCTGCCAGTTCGCCACCACCTCGCCGCGCTCGTTCTTCACCGGGCCATCCATCGGCCAGCCCAGCGTGGAGAACGGCCACAGCGCGGAGGAGAACCAGGTGTCGAGCACGTCCTCGTCCTGGCGCAGCGCGCCCACCGGCGGCTGCACGGCGTTGGCGCGCGCATCGGCTTCGTCTTCGCCGACGAAGATGTTGCCCTGCTCGTCGTACCACGCCGGGATGCGGTGGCCCCACCAGAGCTGGCGGCTGATGCACCAGTCCTGGATGTTCTCCAGCCACTGCGTGTAGGTGGTGCTCCAGTTCTCCGGCACGAACTTGATCGCGCCGGAGGTCACCGCCTGCAGCGCCGGCTCGGTGATTGCCTTGCGCCCGCCGGGTCGGCCGTCGCGCAGCGTGTCGGAGGTGAGGTCGACGAACCACTGATCGGTGAGCATCGGCTCGATCACCGCGCCCGAGCGCTGGCTCACCGGCACCTTGAGCTTGTGCGGCTTGGTTTCCACCAGCAGGCCGGCGGCTTCGAGGTCGGCGAGGATCGCCTTGCGCGCTTCGTAGCGGTCGAGGCCGCGGTAATGCTCGGGCCCGCGCTCGTTGACCTTGGCGTCCAGCGTGAAGATGGTGATCGGCGCCAGCTGGTGGCGCTGGCCGATCGCGTAGTCGTTGAAGTCGTGCGCCGGGGTGATCTTCACGCAGCCGGTGCCGAACTCGCGGTCGACGTAGTCGTCGGCGATCACCGGGATGCTGCGTCCGGTCAGCGGCAGGTGCAGCTGCTGGCCGATCAGGTGGGCGTAGCGCTCGTCCTCCGGATGCACCGCCACGGCGACGTCGCCCAGCATGGTTTCCGGACGCGTGGTGGCCACCACCACGCTCTCCGCGCCGTCGGTGCTCATGTAGCGTATCGACCACATCGAGCCGTCGCGCTCGACGTTGTCCACTTCCAGGTCGGACACCGCCGTACCCAGCGCCGGATCCCAGTTCACCAGCCGGTTGCCGCGGTAGATCAGGCCGTCGCGGTACCACTGCACGAATACCTTGCGCACGGCGGCCGAGAGGCCCTCGTCCATGGTGAAGCGCTCGCGCGACCAGTCTGCCGCCACGCCGAGCCGGCGCATCTGGTGGGTGATGGTGGAGCCGGATTCCTCCTTCCACTGCCACACGCGCTCGACGAACGGCTCGCGGCCCAGGTCGTGACGCGTCTTGCCCTCGGCGGCGAGCTGGTTCTCCACGATCTTCTGCGTGGCGATGCCGGCGTGGTCGGTGCCCACCTGCCACAGCGTGTTCATGCCGCGCATGCGCTGGTAGCGGATCAGCATGTCCATCACGGTCTGCTGGAACGCGTGGCCCATGTGCAGCGTGCCGGTGACGTTGGGCGGCGGCAGCAGGATGCAGTAAGGGTCGCCCTGGCCCTTGTCGGCGGCACCGGCGGGCTTGAACACGCCGCTGGCCTCCCAGCGGGCATACCAGGTGGACTCGATCTGGGCGGGTTCGAAGCTCTTTTCCATGGGGACTCGCTAGTGACGCGGCCCGGGCAGGCGCGTCGTGATCAGGCGTAATGGGATGTCTGGTCTTGCTCGTCATCCCGGCGCCAGCCGGGATCCAGCGTCTCCAGGCGACTGAACGCCAAAGGCACTGGATTCCTGCTTGTGCAGGAATGACGGGCAAAAAGCCGGTGGTTCAGACCTTCCCGAAGGCCGCCATTGTACGGGCCACGTCGGGGGCTGCCAAAAGCGGAATTCCCGAGCGCACCCTCCACCGCACCGGCGAGTGCGCGCCCGCATGACGCAGGGTGGGTTTCGCGCCTGGCCTGGAATGCGAGAATTGCCCGACGCGGGTCCACCGCGGGCAGCAAGGCTTGAAGTACGTGCGAGCTATCCACGAGGGTGCGGCAGGGATCGCGCAGCAGAAACGGGTGAATTGCGGTTGGCAGTGGGGGCTCGCCCTGGCCCTGCTGGCAACGATGGCCACGGGCGCCGCGCATGCCGAGGTACCCCAGCCGGCTGGCTGGGCGCTGCGGTTCAGCGACGACTTCAATGGGGCGGCGGGCCAGCTGCCGTCGGCCGAACGCTGGCGCATCGACACCGGTCACGGCTATCCCGGTGGTCCGGCGAACTGGGGCACGCACGAGATCCAGCGCTACACCGCCGAACCGGCCAACGTGAGCCTGGACGGCCGCGGCCATCTGCACATCACGCCCCGGCGCGACGCGGCCGGCGAGTGGACGTCGGCGCGCATCGAGACGGCGCGCGACGACTTCCGCCCGCCCGAAGGCGGCGTGCTGCGGATGGAAGCGCGCCTGCGCCTGCCGGATGTCGAGGGGGAACAAGCGCTCGGCTACTGGCCCGCGTTCTGGGCGCTGGGCGAGCGCTTCCGCCGCACCGGCCAGTGGCCGCAGGCGGGCGAGTTCGACATCATGGAAAACGTCAACGGCATGAACCTGGTGTGGGGCACCTTGCACTGCGGCGTGATGCCGGGCGGCCCGTGCGGCGAGCCCAACGGCCTCGGCCAGCACCTGCCCTGCGTGCCCACCACCTGCCAGGGCGGGTTCCACACCTACACCTTCGAATGGGATCGCAGCGTGGCGCGCGAGGCGCTGCGCTGGTACCTCGACGGCCAGCTCTACGGCGTGATCACCCGCGACCGGCTGCCGCCCGTCACCTGGCAGGAAATCACCGACCAGCGCGGTTACTTTCTGTTGCTGGACGTGGCGATGGGCGGCGACTTCGCCTACGCGGTCTCCGGCGGCCGCGACACGCCGACGCCGGCGACCGAGCCGGGCCACCCGATGGTGGTGGATTACGTGGCGGTGTGGACGCGCGTCGGATCCCCCTGACTGACCGCGGTAAGCACATGTCGACCGCGATTCGTCCGCACTGCGTATGGCCCCGGGCAGCCATCGAGCCCACGGCGTTACCGCTGCGGGGCGGCTGACGCCCACGATGTGCGCGGGGTTCGTCGGTCCCCGGCGCATGCCCGCGGAGCAGCTTCTGGATCGGCGGGAACGGGGGGCTCAGTGCACCCGCGCCCCGCTCAGCCGCTGCATCAGCGGTGCGGCGTCCAGCAGCATCACGGTGGTCTGGTCGGGCAGGTCGACCACTTCGTGCAGGTCGCGCTGCAGCTCGGCGTCGAGCCTGTGGGCGACCATGCTGGGGATGCGCAGCTTGTCGGCGCGCTCGATGCTGACGATGTTCTGCACCGCGTCCACCACCAGGCCGATCTTCTCGCCCTCGCGCTCCACCACCAGGATCTTGCCGCCGCCGGCGACGGCATCGTTCGCCGGCGCCATGCCGTAAAGCGTGCGCAGGTCGACCACGGTGATCAGTTGCCGGCGAAGGTTGAGCACGCCGCGCACGTAGGCCGGTGCGCCGGGCGGGCGCATCAGCGCGGGGTCGTCGTCGATCACCTCGCACAGCTGCTCGATGCGCAGCCCCATCAGGCGATCGAGCTGGAAGGTGACCCAGGTTTCGCGGGTGGACTGGCGCGCGGCGCGTTCGGCCGACGCATCGTCGTCGCCGTTGCGGTAGAGGTCGTGATGGCCCTTGGCCAGGTGGGCCAGGAACGGATCGGCGTGCAGCACGGGCGCGTCCACCAGCACCAGGTCGTCGGCGCCGTCGGCACGACCGCTTATGCAGCCGGCGAACACGCCGGCCTGGCCGGGGATCGCCGGCATCGGCAGCAGCTGCGCGTCGAGGAAGCCGACGATGCTGTCCACCTCGTCGACCAGCAGGCCGAGGTAGGAGTCGCTCCGGCGCAGCACCATCACGCGGCGCGGGTCGTCCGCGCCGCGGTCCTGCGACGCGGCGTTGGTGGCCGCGTCGTCGGGCGATGCCAGCCCGAGGAAGCGGGCGAAGTCGACCACCGGCACCGGGTTTCCGCGCAGGTGGAGGCGGCCCAGGCAGCGGTCGTCGGCCAGCACCGAGTGCTCCAGCGTCGGCACGCGGATGATCTCGTGGATCTCGGCCATCGGCAGCGCCATGTGCCGCCCGCCGGCGCGGAACGACACCGCCTGGTGCCGCCGGCCCTGCGCCGCGCGCTGCGCCCGCGCCTGCGCGGCGAGATCGGGATTGAGCACCTGCGGCAGGCCGGGCAAGCGCGCCAGCGCGTCGGCCGAGAGGACCTGCAGGATGCGTTCGCCGTGATCGAGGTGGAACGCGCTCTCGATCAGCCCCAGCGATTCGCTGCCGTGGCGGAACGGCACCACCTGGTGCGCCGGCAGCCGCAGCATCTCGCCGGTGCGGTCGAACAGCACCGCCAGCCGCGCCTCGCCCGCGGCCACGATGGCCAGCCGCGCCTCGCGGCGATCGCCCGCGTCGTCCAGCCCGAGGAAGCGGCCCAGGTGCGCGATCGGAATCAGCATGCCGCGCAGGTTGAACAGCCCCAGCAGGTGCGCCGGTGCCAGCGGCACGCGGGTGATCGAGGCGGGGAAGGGCACCACTTCCTGCAGCGCGCCGATCGGCAGCGCCAGCTCGAAGTCACCCAGGTGGAACGAGCCGAACAGTTGCGCGGAGTCGGCGGACGCGGTGGCGACGATCGGGGTGTCCATGGGCGATGCCTCAGTGGGAACGTTCAAAGGTGCGCACCGCGAACTGCTGCGAGTGGCAGTCGATGCTGAGCTGGCGGCCGCTGGTGCCGCCGGTGTCGGCGTGGATCACGCGGATGCCGGCCTCGGCCAGCAGTCGGGTGGCCATCTGGATGTTCTGCTCGCCGATCAGCCCGTAGGGTGCGGGGCGAACCGGCTGCACCATGCAGGCACCGCCGGCGATCACCGCCTCGAGCTGCGCGTAATCGGCGCGCGCGGCGCCCATCATCTGCAGCAGCGAGGGCAGCGCGTCGGTGACGTATTTGGCCGAGGGTGCCGCCGAGCGGCTGGTCGATGCCGGCAGCAGGCAGTGCGCCAGGCCGCACAGGTCGCGCCCGCGCCACAGCAGGCCGATGCCCACGCACGAGCCCAGCGTGGTGCGCAGCACCTGCCGACCGCTGCCGGTGAGCACCTCGCACATCTTCACGTGCAGGTCGTCTGGCTTCATGCGGGGTCGTGCCCGTTGCGGTAGATCAGCGGCTGTTGGTAGACGAAGCCGGTGCGCAGGCGGCTGAGCGATTCGGACTCGCCCACCAGCAGCACCGCGCGTTCGGCCATCGACTGGCGCACGTTCTCCAGCACGGCCTCCTGGCCGGCCTCGTCGAAGTAGATGAGCACGTTGCGCAGCAGCACCAGGTCGAAGCGGGTGGAGTCGGGCAGCGGCTGGTAGAGATTGTGCGGGCGGAAGCTCACCCCCGCGCGCAGCGCCGGCAGCACCGTGCAGGTTTCGTCCTGCTGGAGAAAATACTTCTCCAGCATCGCCGGGCGCAGCTTGCGCAGGCCGTCGATGTTGCGGCCCAGGTATTGCCCGGCGCGGCCCACGTCGAGCACGCGGTTGGCGATGTCGGTGCCCAGGATGCGGTAGCGGAACGCCGGATGCTGTTCGCGGAACTCCTCGAACAGCATCGCCGCCGAATACGCCTCCTCGCCGGTGGACGCGGCCGCCGACCACACCTGCAGCGTGGCGGCGGGATGCGCCGCATGCCAGGCGGGCAGGAAGCCGTGCCACAGGTAGTCCCAGATGCGCGGCGTGCGGAAGAACGACGTCTCGTTCGTCGTCACCAGGTCGATGAAGTGCCCGACCTCTTCCGCCGAGCGGTCCAGCACCGTGAGGTAGTCGCGGTAGCTGGCCAGCTCCAGCACCTGCAGTCGTCGGCGCAGGCGGCCGTGCAGCAGGGTCCACTTGCGTTCCGCCATGACGATGCCGGTGTGCCGGTGCACGCGGGCGAACAGCGCGCTCTGCGTGGCGGGATCGACGGTGGCTTCGATATCGATCATGGCCGGTTCCGTTACACGACGAAGTGGTTGACGGTGCGGTTGAGCTCGCCGGCGCCGTTCATCAGCGAGCCGCACGAGCGCGCGATGTTGTCGCAGGTGGTGGCCGACTTCTCGGTCTCCTCGGCAATCTGCTGCACGGCGTTGGCCACCTCGCGGGCTGCCACAGCCTGCTCGTCGGCACCGCAGCTGATCTCCGACATCGCCTGGGTGGTGCGCGCCACGCCGAACACGATCTTGTCGAACGCCTCGGCCGCCTCCTTGGAGATGTCGCTGCCCTGGGCCACCCGCCTGGTCGACTCGGTGATCAGCTTGGAGATTTCCTTGGCCGCCTGCGACGAGCGCTCGGCCAGCTTGCGCACCTCGTCGGCCACCACCGAGAAGCCGAGTCCGTGCTCGCCGGCGCGGGCCGCCTCGATCGCCGCGTTGAAGGCCAGCAAATTGGTCTGGCTGGCGATCTCGCCGATTACCTTGATGATCTCGCCGATGTCCTCGGAGGACTTGTTGATCAGCCCCATCGCCTCGATCGACTTGTCGATCGCCTTGGCGCCGCGCTCGGCTTCGAGCTGGGTGTCCTTGGCCAGCTGGTCGGCGCTGCGCGCGTTGCTGGCAATGGAGTTGATCGAGGCGGTGAGCTCCTCGATGGTGGCGTTCATCTCCTCCACCGTGGCGCCCAGCAGCTGCGCGCCGCTGGCCATCGAGGCGGACTGGCTGGCGATTTCGGTGGACTCCACGGTGAAGCCCTGGGTGCCTTCCATCACCTTGGCGATGACGGTGCGCAGATCACCCATCATCTGCTTGATGCCCGAGGCGAGCTGGTCGATCGGCTCGTCGCCGGCCGGCTCGATGGCGCCGGTGAGGTCGCCGGCAGCGGCGCGGCGCACCGTCTGCAGCAGCTCGTCGACCTTGCGCTGGTCTTCCTCGGCGCGGCGTTTCACCGACTCCTCCAGTTCCACCTGGGCAGTGATGTCGGAGGCGAACTTGATCACCTTGTGCACGCGCCCGTTGCAGTCGTGGACCGGGTTGTAGGTGGCCTGCAGCCAGATCGAGCGGCCGCCCTTGCCTACGCGGTGGTAGCGACCTGCATCGAACTGGCCACCGCGCAGCTTGCTCCAGAAATCCGCGTAGGCCGCGCTGGCGACATGGGCCTCGTCGCAGAACATGCGGTGGTGCTGGCCGACGATCTCCTCCAGCGCATAGCCCACCGTGGCCAGGAAGTTGCCGTTGGCGGCGAGCACGTGGCCGTCCAGATCGAACTCGATCACCGCCTGCGCCTTGTCCAGCGCGGCCATCTTGCTGTGCACCTCGGCCGCCTCGGTGCGCGAGGCGGTGATGTCGGTGGCGAACTTGATCACCTTGTACGGCTTGCCGTCGGCGTTCATCACCGGGTTGTAGGAGGCGTTGATCCACACCTCGCGGCCGTCCGCGGTGAGGCGCTTGAACTCGCCCTTGTTGAACTCGCCGTGGGCCAGCCGCTCCCAGAATTTCTTGTAGTCGGCGCTGGCCGCGTAGGCGGGCTCGCAGAACATGCGGTGGTGCTGGCCCTGCACCTGCTCCAGCGAGTAGCCGAGCAGCGACAGGAAGTTCTCATTGGCGTCGAGGATCTTGCCCTTCAGATCAAACTCGATCACCGCCTGCACGCGGTGCAGCGACTTGCTCAGTGCTCGCATCTCCTGCAGTTCCAGCTGCAGGTCCGGAATTTCCTTGCCCATGGTCTCGCCTCGTGGTCAGTACGCCGTAGTGAGGACGAACTGTGCTGGCGGGATGTCCGGTGGCAGGGTGTCCGGTCAGGGGCACGAGGTCACGAGGGTGCAAAGGCCAACGCGTTGTCGTCCAGATTCAATTGGACTGACAGGGGTAAGGGCGGGAAACGCGAGGTGGGCTTTCGCCCGTGTCGCGCACTACGAATACCTTGCGTACTCGCTTGCCCCCTGACATGAGCGTTATCGACCAATGTCGCAGGGAACTTTAGTGGGCCGCTGGACGGGGCTCAGGCCAGCCGCTGGCGCACCTTCCGACCGTAGGCGTGCACCTCGTCCACCAGCACCTTCACATGCTCTGGATCGACTTCCGGCGTGATGCCGTGTCCGAGGTTGAACACGTGGCCGGAATGGTTGCCGTAGCTGTCGAGCACGGCGCGCGCCTCGCGGCGGATCACTTCGGGGCCGGCGCGCAGGATGGCCGGATCGAGGTTGCCCTGCAGCGCCACCTTGCCGGCCACGGCGCGGCGGGCGTCGGCCAGGTCGATGGTCCAGTCCACGCCCAGCGCCGCGCAGCCGGTGTCGGCCATCTCGGCCAGGTACGCGCCGGCGCCCTTGGAGAACAGGATCACCGGCAGCGTTGCGGCCACCGCATCGGCCTTCAGCGTGTCGACCACGCGCGTCATGTAGCGCAGGGAGAACTCGCGGAACGGCGCGGGGCCGAGCAGTCCGCCCCAGGTGTCGAACACCATCAGCGCCTGCGCGCCGGCGTGGGCTTGGGCGATCAGGTAGGCGGCCACCGCGCGGGCCAGCGTGTCGAGCAACTGGTGCGCCAGCGCGGGCTCGTTCCAGCACATCGCCTTGAGGGTGGCGAAATCCTTCGAGCCCTGGCCCTCGACCATGTAGCAGGCCAGCGTCCACGGGCTGCCGGAGAAGCCGATCAGCGGCACGCGGCCGTCGAGCTCCTGGCGGATCAGCCGCACCGCGTCCATCACGTAGCGCAGCTCGCCGTCCATGTCGGGCACGGCCAGTTTCCTGATCGCCGCGGCGTCGCGCACGGGATGGGCGAACTGCGGCCCCTCTCCCGCGGCGAAGCTGAGCCCCAGGCCCATCGCATCGGGGATGGTGAGGATGTCGGAAAACAGGATCGCCGCGTCCAGCTCGAAGCGTTCCAGTGGCTGCAGCGTGACCTCGCAGGCGAACTCGGGATTCTGCGCCAGCCCCATGAAGCTGCCGGCGCGCGCGCGGGTGGCGCGGTACTCGGGCAGGTAGCGGCCGGCCTGGCGCATCACCCAGATCGGCGTGGTGTCGGTGGGTTCGCGGCGCAGGGCGCGCAGGAAGCGGTCGTTTTTCAGGGGGGCGGACATGGGCGGGCCTTGGCAGATCGATGGGTGAGGGCGGATCGGAGACGGTCCTGCACAGATGTCGGCTGGCTGTAGGAGCGCACCCTGTGCGCGAACAATACGGGTCTCCGTAGCCCGATCCTTCGCCCACAGGGTGGGCTGCTACAGGCATCGGCAGATCGAGCGATCACCGTGGATGAGGCCCATCCATGCCCTGGCTGAACATCACGCGGTAGCCGCGCTTGAGCTGCGCGTCGCGCGCCTTCTCGAAGGCGGCGATGGCGGCGTCGCGCTCCAG
>DASUJJ010000319.1:0-6719 GCA_036279335.1 Dyella sp. | reverse complement strand
AGCAGGCCGGTGATGGTGAACACCGCGAGCTGCTTCAGGCCGTTCACGCCCGAGGCGTAGAAGGCGAGGTAGGCGATGCACGCCGAGGCGATCGCGGTGAGCAGCAGCGGCCACAGCTGGCGCACGCTGGCCAGCGCATCCTCGCCGGCGCGGCGATGGCTGAGCAGGCGGATCGGGTACTCCTGCGCCACGCCCAGCAGGGTGAAGCCGAACGCCAGCGTGATGCCGTGCACCTGCGGGTATACCAGCACCAGCGCGGCCATGCCGGCCAGCGCGGCGCTCGCCACCGGCAAGGCGCCGAGCAGCAGTGAACGCACGCTGCGGTAGGCCAGCAGCAGCAGCGCGATGAAGCCCACGGTGGAAATGCGCCCGATCCAGTCCGCCTGCGCGCGGGTGGCCGCATTCACCACCACGCTGAAGTAGCCCGGACCGCTCAGCGTGAGCGTGGCCGACTCGTGCTGCGGCAGGCGCGCAAAGGCGGCGCGGATGCCGTCGATGGCCTGCTGCTGCGCGTCCGGATCGAAGCCGGCCGCCTGCGTCTGCACCAGCAGCAGCGCCTCGTCCTGCGGCGAGAACCACACGCCGTCGCGCGTGTCGGGCGACTTGGGCGGCGACCAGCGCTGCGCCAGCTTGAGCACTTCCAGCGTGGGATCGCGCGGCAGCAGATCTTTCAGCAGGACGGCGGCCGGCGAGGACAGATCGTCCAGCCGCTGCTGGAGCTGGTCGGCAAGGTAATCCTCATCCAGAGGCTGGGTGTCCAGCGTGGGCGAGAGCAGGTAGCGATACGGCAGCAGCGCCGGATCGAGCGCGCCCAGATCGAAGCTGCCGTTGACCACCTGGCTGTAGCGCGCGTCGTGCTTGAGCGCGGCAGCCAGCCCCTGGCTCAGCGCGGCCAGCGTGGCGTCGCGCTGCGCCGGCTTGGGGCATGCCGTAGACGGGGCGGTCGCATCGCAGCGCGACTCGATCGCCAGCAGCAGCAGCCGCGAGCCGGGGCCATCGCCCACCTGCTCCATCAGCAGGCGCTGGTCGGGCGTGGTCGGCGCGGGCATGAAGCTGCGCAGGTCGGTGCTGATCTGCAGCCGGTATGCCACCAGCACGCCGAGTGCCCCCAGCGCCAGCAGCCAGGCCGCCAGCAGGAGCAGCTTCCCGCCGGGACGCCGACCGTGGGATGCGCTGCTCAAGAGGCGGGCTGCTGGCACAGCGCGGCGAGCGCGTCGCGGGTGGGGTCCGCGGGCATCTTCGCCGCCAGCGGGCCGAGCAGGTCGATTGCCACGTCGCCGTCGGCCTCCTGCATCACCATGCAGCGCGGCTCGTCGGCCTGGCCGTCGATGCGGATGCTGGCCACCTTGCTGGCCACGCGCGGGTCGCGCGGCGTGAGGGTGAGTGTCCAGCGCCCGGCGTCAAGGCCACTGCGCTCGATCAGAAACGATTCGGCCAGTCGTTCCGGATTGCCGCTCAGCAGTGCCACGAAGCTGTCGAGCAGGCCCTGCAGCTGCGGCGCGTGCTTGAGCGAGAAGTGGCGCGGAGCATGGCCCGCGCGCTCCTGCGTGACTTCGCCATCGGCAATCGTGAAGCGCTCTGCACGCGGCGCGGTGACGGTGCGCTGCAGCTGGTCGTCGCCGAGCCAGGCCAGCTCCCCGGACACCACCAGCGGGCGGTCCAGCAGCTTCATGAAGCGCGCTTCGGCGAACGCCGTGCGCGCCGGCGCGGGCCGGCCCAGCGAAGCGATCAGCGCCTGGGCCTCAGGCGCTGACTCGGTCGCCCACGTCGGCAGGCTCAGCAGGCCGATCAGAAGGAGCGCGCAGATCTTGCTGCCAGAAGTCATAGAAGTTGAACCAGTTGTAGGGAGCGAGGTGGACGTAATGGTCGAGCCGCGCAGCGTAATGGGCGATGAGCGCGTCCAGCGCGGGCCCACGCTGGCTGCGCGGGATCACCACGCGCTCGGCCACCGGCTCGAACACCAGCCGGTAGCGGTTGCCGCCCAGGTACAGGCCGAAGCACAGCATCACCGGCACCTGCAACGCGTGCGCCAGCAGCCACGGTCCCACCGGGAACGGCGCCGGCCGACCGAGGAACGACGCGTGGCGCAGGGTCTCGTGGTCGCGCCCGCGATCGGCAAGCAGCGCCACCAGCGCGCCGCGCTGGCAGGCCTCGGCCAGCGCCAGGGTGATCGAGGTGCCATCCTGCGACGCGTCGATCACGCTGGCTCCCACTTCCGGCGCCAGCGCTTCGAGCATCTCGGTCATCGCCGGGGTCTTCTGCTTGTCCAGCACCACGCGCAGCGGCACGTCGGGGCGGCGCGCGCCGATCGCACGCAGCGCCTCGAAACTGCCGTGGTGCGAGCCGAGCAGCATCACGCCGCGGCCCAGCGCAATCTGCGCGTCGAGCAGATCCAGCCCCTGCGTCTCGATGTCGAACGCGCGATCGCCATAGGCGAGCAGGTAGACGCGGTCCATGGTGATGGCGGCGAAGCAGTGCAGGTGCCGGAACACCTCGCGTCGGGTCGGGGCGCGGCCGAGCACGCGCTCCAGGTATTGCCGCGAGGCCAGCCGCTCGGGCCGGCGGCGCACGTAGAAATAGGCAGTGATCGGATACAGGAACAGCCGCGCAAAGCGGCGTCCGCACAGCAGCGCGATGGAGCGGATCAGCCAGAGCGCGAAGCGTCCGCCGCCCTCGGGTCGGCTCTGCCAGTGCTCGCTCATGCGCTCGCTCCCTCCACCACGCCGCGCGCCAGCAGCTGGCTGTTACGGCGGATCTCGAAGCGCACTCGGTCGCCCGCCTCGCTCAGGACGAGCTCGGCCTGCTCGCCGGGCAGCAGCGGCGCCACGAACTTGGCCTCGGCCACGCGGGCCAGGCGCTGGTCGCGCCATGCCCGCAGCGCCCGCGCCACCTGCTCCAGCACCACCACGCCGGGTACCAGCGGGTGCCCGGGGAAATGTCCCGGCAACGCGGGATGCGTCGGCGGGACGACAAACGTCGTCTGGTAAGCATCGGCAGTCATCGGTGACGGTCCGTGTCGTGCAACAGCTGCGGCCAGCGCTGCATCATCTGCAGCGCCTGGGCATGCAGCCCGGGATGCTGGATGTGGCGCAAGTGCCAGCGGCGGAAGGCGTATTCCAGGCCGAACGCCAGCGGGATCAGCAGATAGCCGCCCACGTGCTGATAGGCCAACGCCCAGCGGGGCAGCTCGCCGGTGCCGAGCAGGCGGTACAGGAGCAGGCCCGCCAGGATCAGCGCCTGCAGCGCCAGCAGGCCGGCCCAGAACACGGTGACGCCGCGCGCGTACCGAGCCACTCCGGGTTGTGCCAGCTGCGCCTCGCCCTCCAGCACGCGGATGAAGCCCGCCACGCGCGGCTCCCGGCCGCCGCCGAGCGTGCTGCCGAACCACAGCGCCAGCGCGCCCAGAATCAGCAGCGGCACGGCGTCCAGCAGCCGATCGGCCAAGCCCATCGCGGCCATGCCCAGGGCGATCAGCACTGCCACGGTCCACAGCAGCCATGCGCGGGCGGTGCCGGCAAGCAGGCGCGGCAGCATCCACAACGTGATCAACAGCAGCAGGGCGGCGAGGGAGAGTGCGGTGCGATGCGTCACTGCCCCGGCGATCGCCAGCACCGGATACAGCGGCAGCAGGACCAGCATGGCGCGACGCGGCGAGCGCTGGTGTTGGTGGGCAGGCATCGCGCATTCACTCATGGACGCAACCTTTTCGCGGCGGCGGGCCGTAGCCGTGCTGGCGGCCTCACGTACGCGCTGCCGGTGCGGGGCTCAGCCGGCCCGATGCTGTTCTATGTGCTCGGACAGCGTGCGCAGGCTGGAAAAGATGCGCCGGTTGTCCGGATTGTCCGAGCGCAGCTGGAAGCCGTAGCGCTTGGACACAGCCAGCGAGATCTCCAGCGCGTCGATGGAATCGAGCCCCAGCTCGCCGCCAAACAGCGGCGCTTCCGGATCGATCTGCTCGGGGGTGACGGCCTCCAGGTTGAGGCTCTCGACGACCAGGGCGGCCAGTTCGTGTTCTGCAGCAGTCTGCTCGGCCATGCTCTTTTCCATACCCCAAAATCATTGCCTCCCCCCGGTGGCAGCGGGCGTGGAGTGTACCATGGGGCCCTTGTCGTTCTTGGTGGAAAACATGGTTCAGGGATGTGAAAAAGCGGCCGCTCCAGCGCCGCTTGGCCGCGCGCCGCGGGTGTCCTATCGCGCCGTGCCGGCCGCCGCCGCGTTGGCCGAACCGGGCATGCTGGCGGTGATCGGGTTTGGTGCCGGGCAGATGGCGGAGGTGGACGACGCGCGCTGGCTCGCGCTTGCGCTGGAGCCGTTCGATGCGCCCGCCCCGCTGGAGTGCTGGACGGTCGAAGGCGAGGTGGTGACCGGTCGCGCCGATGCCATCCACTGGTCGCGCGGCGGCGGCTGGCTGTTTGCGTCCATCACCCTCGACGAAACCGCTCACGGCGGCGCCGAGCCTGCTGCCGAACGTGCCTATCAGGCGCTGACCGCGTTTGTGGCGAAGCAGCCGGAGCGGCACGTGCTGCGCGTGTGGAACTACCTTGCGGCCATCAACGAGGGTGAAGACGACGCCGAGCGCTACAAGCAGTTCTGCAGCGGCCGCGCGTGCGGCATGGGCGACGCCTTCGGCGAAGGGTTCCCGGCCGCGACCGCGATCGGACACCTCGACCATCGTCCGCGGCTGCAGGTGTACCTGTTGGCCGGCACGCAGCCCGGCGTGCGGGTGGAAAACCCGCGGCAGGTGAGCGCGTGGCGCTACCCGCGCCAGTACGGTCCGACGCCGCCCAGTTTTGCGCGGGCGATGCGCCTGCCCGGCGACGACGCGCTGGCGATCTCCGGCACCGCCGCGGTGATCGGCCATGCCTCGGCCCATCACGACGATCTGCAGGCCCAGCTGGAAGAGACGCTGGCCAACCTGGAAGCGCTGCTGGCCAGCGCCGGCATGCCGGCCGGCTTTGACACGCATTCACCGCTCAAGGCCTACGTGCGCCATCCCGCGGATGCCCGCGCGGTGCGCGACTTCTTCCGCCAGCGCCTGCCCGGCGTGCCGGTGCTGCTGCTGCACGGGGATATCTGCCGCCGCGAGCTGCTGGTGGAGATCGACGGCTGGCGCTACGTCTGAGAGCGAAAGGTGAGTGGTGAGAAGTGAGAAACGAGAGAGAGCCACGACGGTGCGTACTTCGGCTTTTCTCTCAGTTCTCCCTCCTCACCGCTTACTTCTGCCTCACTGGCCGCAGCCAGCCGGGCAGGGTCTGCTGGCGGCCGCGGGCGATGGTGAGCTCGCCCTCGGGCGCATCCCTGGTGATCACCGAACCGGCACCGATGGTGGCCCGCGCACCGATGTGCACCGGCGCCACCAGCGCGCTGTTGGAGCCGATGAACGCGCCGTCGTCGATGCGGGTGAGGTGCTTGTTCACGCCGTCGTAGTTGCAGGTGATGGTGCCGGCGCCGATGTTCACCCCGGCGCCGATCTGCGCATCGCCGATGTAGCTCAGGTGGTTGGCCTTGCTGCCGGCGCCCAGCGTCGCCTTCTTGATCTCGACGAAGTTGCCCACGTGCGCGCCGGTGGCCAGTTCCGCGCCGGGGCGCAGGCGCGCGAACGGGCCGATCGTGCACGGCCCGTGGGTGACGACGCCGTCCAGATCGCAGTGGCTCAAGACCACCGTGCCCGCGGCCAGCCGCACGTTGCGCAGGCGGGTGAACGCGCCCACGCGCACGTCGTCGCCCAGCACCACCTCGCCTTCCAGGATCACGTCGATGTCGATCTCGACATCGCTGCCGGCCTGCACCGTGCCGCGCGCGTCGAAGCGCGCCGGATCGGCCAGACGCACGCCATCCAGCAGCAGCTCGTTCGCGCGGCGCTGGCGGTACTGCGCCTCCAGCTCGGCCAGCTGCAGCGGATTGTTGGCGCCGGCGGCTTCCACCGGATCGGCGCACTCCACCGAGCGCGCGGCCACGCCCTCGGCCGCAGCCATCGCGAAGATGTCGGTGAGGTAGTACTCGCCCTGCGCGTTGTTGCGGTCGAGCCGGCCGATCCATCCGCGCAGGCGCTGCGCATCGGCGGCGAGGATGCCGGTGTTGATCAGCGTGACCGCGCGCTGCGCGTCGTCGGCGTCTTTTTCCTCCACCACGGCCTGCACGCGGCCGGCGGCGTCGCACAGCACGCGGCCGTAGCCGAATGGATCGGCCAGCCGCGTGGTGAGCAGGGCGAGGCCGCCCGAGGTAGCGACCAGCGTCCGCAGCGTCTGCGGCCGGGTCAGCGGCACGTCGCCGTACAGCACCAGCACGCGGGCGCCGTCGGGCACCCGCTCCAGCGCGTGGCCCACGGCGTGGCCGGTGCCCAGACGCTCGGTCTGCAGCACCCAGTCAAGATCGGGCTGGTCGGCGAACGCCGCCTGCACCTGCTCGCCGCAATGGCCGTAGACCACATGGATCACTGCCGGCTCGAGCGTGCGCGCCGCCGCCAGCACGTGGCCGAGCAGGGGACGTGCGGCCAGCGGCATCAACACCTTGGCGCGCCGGGATTTCATGCGCTTGCCTTCGCCGGCAGCGAGAACGATGACGTGCAGGGCGGCGTCGGGCATGGGCAAGGCTCATCGGAATACGGCGGGCAAGGATATCAGCCGATGCGCGGTCCATCGCAGCGTGAGTCAACGCCCCGGCGCGGGCGGCAGGTGCTCGAGCTGGGGCGAGTAGGCCTGCACGAAGGCGTTGCGCAG
>DASUJJ010000318.1:0-4439 GCA_036279335.1 Dyella sp. | reverse complement strand
TCCTGCGGCCTGATCGGCCACCGCGCCGGTTTTCCCTTTCGTACAGACAGGCAAACCCATGATTCGTGTGTTGCTGGCCGAAGACCAGGCGATGGTGCGCGGCGCGCTGTCCGCGCTGCTCAACCTGGAGAGCGATATCGAAGTGCTGGGCAGCGCCGCCGACGGCGAGGCGGCCTGGCGCGAACTGCAGCGCCTGAAGCCCGACGTGCTGGTCACCGATATCGAGATGCCCGGCCTCACCGGGCTGGAACTGGCCCAGCGCATCCAGCGCCACGAGCTGCCGATCAAGGTGATCATCGTCACCACCTTCGCGCGCCCCGGCTTCCTGCGCCGCGCGCTGGAGGCCGGCGTGTCCGGCTACCTGCTCAAGGACGCGCCGGCGGAAAACCTGGCCGAGGCGCTGCGCATGGTGCATCGCGGCGGCCGCTCGATCGATCCGCAGCTGGCGCTCGACGCGTGGTCCGAGGCGGATCCGCTCAACGACCGCGAACGCCAGGTGCTGCGCCTGGCCGGCGAGGGGCAGAGCGCCGGCGACATCGCCACCCAGCTCAGCCTGTCGCACGGGACGGTGCGCAATTACCTGTCCGAGGCGATCGGCAAACTCGGCGTCACCAACCGCATCGAGGCGTATCGGCTGGCGCGGCAGAAGGGGTGGTTGTAAGGGAGCTGTTGCTCTGACCATCTTTTGTAGGAGCGCACCCTCCGATCGAGTCGAGGGCAGGCTCTGTGCGCGAACGCTCTTCTCTTTGATGGCGATCAGGAGCAAGAGCATTCGCGCACAGAGTGCGCTCCTACAGGGGTGCATTACGGGTGCGGGTTGCATCACGGGCGGCGGCGGGGCGGCGATTCGAAGGCGAGTCACGCGCAGGCTTCCCGCGACAGGGCGCTTGTGCGGGCCGTGTTCCGCACGACGTGCTGCGGGATAATGCGCGCTTGCCCGGCCCGCGGGCGCCTGCCGAGCCCGCCATTGAAAAAGACCGATTTCGACTTCGACCTCCCGCCCGAGCTGATCGCGCAGATGCCGCTGCCCGAGCGCTCGGCCAGCCGCCTGCTGCATCTGGATGCGGCCGCGTGCACGCTCGACGACCGCCTGTTCCGCGAGCTGCCCGACTTCCTGCGTCCCGGCGACCTGCTGGTGTTCAACGACACCCGCGTGTTGCCGGCGCGCCTTTACGGGCGCAAGGACACCGGCGGCGCAGTGGAGATCCTGATCGAGCGCGTCACCGGCGCACACGAGGCGGTGGTGCAGCTGGGCGTGAGCAAGAAGCCGAAGGAGGGCGGGCGGATCGAGCTGGCCGACGGCAGCCATGCCACGGTGCTGGGACGTGACGAAGGCTTCTTCAGGCTGCGCTTCGAGTCGCCCGATCCGCTGGAGAAGCTGCTGCTGAAACTGGGCGAGATGCCGCTGCCGCCGTACATCGAGCGCAGTGCCGAGGCCAGCGACCTGGAGCGCTACCAGACCGTCTACGCGCGCGAGCCCGGCGCGGTGGCTGCGCCTACCGCCGGCCTGCATTTCGACGAGCCGCTGCTCGAGCGCCTGCGCGCGAAGGGCGTGCAGTTCGGCTACGTCACCCTGCACGTGGGCGCCGGCACCTTCCAGCCGGTGCGCGCAGACAACATCGCCGACCACCACATGCACCGTGAGTGGCTCAACGTGGGCGCGCACCTGGTCGAGCAGATCCGCCACACCCGCGCCGCCGGCGGCCGGGTGATCGCGGTGGGCACCACCGTGGTGCGCGCGCTGGAGAGCGCCACCGTCGAGGGCCAGCTGCGCCCGTTCGCGGGTGAGACGCAGATCTTCATCTTCCCCGGCTACCGCTTCTCCAGCATCGACGGGCTGATCACCAACTTCCACCTGCCGCAGTCGACCCTGCTGATGCTGGTGTCGGCGCTGGCCGGCCGCGAGTTCATGCTCGACGCGTATCGCCACGCGGTGGCACAGCGCTATCGCTTCTTCTCCTACGGCGACGCCATGCTGATCCTGCCGCCGGCGCCCCCATCGGCATCCATGCCGGCGCACTGACGGAACCGCGTCACCCGCCACGCCGGCGTCGCGCGGGCCGTCGCGAAGATGACGCGAGGCGATTCCGCCGCGCGTCAAGAAACTGCCGCCACCCCGCGCCACCAACCCGTCGACCGGCGTCCCCGCGCGCCGCGCGGCGCATGGCATGGCGTTTGCTATCGACCCATCAGTCCACCCCGCCACGGCGGGGACAGGTCATGCCTGCATACCGATTGAGGGTCACATGGAAAACGCCGAACAGGAACCGATCGCGGTCGCCCCGCCCAAGCCCAAGCGCGGCCGGCTGATCGCCATCATCGCCGTGCTCGTGCTGCTGGGTGGCGGCGCCGGGCTTTACGTCACCCTCGGTTCGCGTCACGCCGCCACGGGTGACAAGGCCGCTGCGGCTGTGCCGGAGCGCAAGCCCGAGCTGTACCTGCCGCTTGAGCCGGCTTTCGTGGTGAATTTCCGCGACGACCAGGCAGCGCGCTACCTGCAGGTGGGCGTCAGCCTGATGAGCCACGAGCAGGGCGCGCTGGACGCTGCCAAAGAGGCCCAACCGGTGATCCGCAACGAGCTGCTGATGCTCTTCAGCGGGCAGAGCTACGAGAACCTGATCGACGCCGCCGGCAAGCAGAAGCTGCAGGCGCAGGCGCTGGCCGCCGTGCAGAAGATCCTCACCGCGCGTACCGGCAAGCCCGGCATCGACGCGCTGTATTTCACCAGCTTCGTGATGCAGTGACTTAGCGGAGAACGGCGATGAGCGACCTGCTTTCCCAGGACGAGATCGACGCGCTGCTGGACGGCGTCGAAGGCGGCGCGGTGGCGACCGGCGGCGACGAGCCGCTCGATCCCGATGCCGTCATCCAGTACGACTTCACTCAGCAGGACCGCATCGTGCGCGGCCGCCTGCCCACGCTGGAGATGGTCAACGACCGCTTCGCCCGCTACTTCCGCACCGGCGTGTTCAGCGTCCTGCGCAAGACCTGCGAGGTGTCGGTGCTGGGCGTGCGCATGGTCAAGTTTGCCGAGTACGTGCACGGCCTGGCGGTGCCCAGCAACCTCAACCTGGTGCGCATCAAGCCGCTGCGCGGCACCGCGCTGGTGGTGATGGAGCCGCGGCTGGTGTTCACCGTGATCGACAACTTCTTCGGCGGCGACGGCCGCTACCACGCGCGCATCGAAGGCCGCGACTTCACCGCCACCGAAAACCGGGTGATCCAGATCATGCTGGTGGAGCTGTTCGCGGCGATGGTCGAGGCGTGGGCGCCGGTGCTGCCGCTGGAGTTCGAGTACCAGAGCTCCGAGATCAACCCGCAGTTCGCCAACATCGTCAGCCCCACCGAAACCGTGGTGGTGTCGCGCTTCCACGTGGAGCTGGACGGCGGCGGCGGCGAGATCCATCTCACCTTGCCCTACGCGATGGTCGAACCCATCCGCACCCTGCTCGACGCCGGCGTGCAGAGCGACCGCGTGGACCGCGACGACCGCTGGAGCGAAACCCTGCACGAGGAAATCCTCGATGCCGAGGTGGAGCTGAGCACGCTGCTGCTGGAGGCGGAGATCAGCATCGGCGACTTCCTGCAGCTGCGCCCCGGCGACGTGATCCCGGTGCAGCTGCCCGAGCATTCCACCGTGTTTGCCGAGGACGTGCCGATTTTCCGCGGCCGCTACGGCCAGGCCAACGGCCACAAGGCCGTCCGATTCCACGCCCACGCGGGTCGCCGCGAGGTGCGCCTGCACAGCGATTTTTCCATGGAGCAGATTCCGTCATGAGCAGCACACCCGAAGCCACGCAGGCCGCCGCCGAGCGCGTTCCGCTGGAAAACATCGACGGCCACGACGTCAACATGGACATGATCCTGGACGTGCCGGTGACGCTGGCGATGGAAGTCGGCCGCACCCGCATCAGCATCCGCAACCTGCTGCAGTTGAACCAGGGCTCGGTGGTGGAACTGGATCGCGCCGCCGGCGAGCCGCTGGACGTGTTCGTCAACGGCACCCTGGTCGCCCATGGCGAGGTGGTGGTGATCAACGAGAAGTTCGGCATCCGCCTGACCGACGTGATCAGCCCCGCCGAGCGCGTGCGCAAGCTGCGCTGAGCGTGATGGCCGTGCTCGCCCTTCTCGCGCCCGCCGCCCAGGCCGCCGCGGCCGCCGCGCCCGAGATCAACGTGGGCGCCGAACTGCTGCGCGTGCTGCTCAGCCTGGCCGGCATCATCGCGCTGATCTTCGCCGCCGGCTGGATCAGCCGCCGGCTGGCCGGGCGCACCGCGCCGGGCGGCCGACGCATCCGCTGCGTGGAAACGCTGGCGGTGGGCGCGCGCGATCGCGTGCTGCTGCTGGAAGCCAACGGCAAGCGCCTGCTGGTGGGCGTGGGGCAGGGCGGCATGCGCACGCTGCACGTGTTCGACGGCGAAGTGGCGGCCAGCGACGAC
>DASUJJ010000317.1:0-13029 GCA_036279335.1 Dyella sp. | reverse complement strand
TGCGTCGTCGGGACCCGTGCGGGAAGGCAGGCATCCATGCGGGTATCCTTGGTGTCCGATACACGACGACGCCCACGACGGGACGGTGCCCGATGCTCCTGATGATCGACAACTACGACAGCTTCACCTACAACCTCGTGCAGTACCTGGGCGAGTTGGGGCAGGCGGTGAAGGTGGTGCGCAACGATGCGCTGGACGTGGCCGGCATCCGCGCGCTGCGGCCTTCGGCGATCATGATTTCGCCGGGGCCGGGCACGCCGGACGACTCGGGGGTCTCCATGGAGATCCTGCGCGAGATGGGCGGCGAGCTGCCGATCTTCGGCGTGTGCCTGGGCCATCAGGCGATCGGCCAGGCGTTCGGCGGCAAGGTGATCCGCGCCAAGCAGATCATGCACGGCAAGACCTCGCCGGTGCGCCATCGCGGGCAGGGCGCGTTTGCCGGGCTGCCGGATCCGTTCGAGGCCACCCGCTACCACTCGCTGGTGGTCGAGCAGGCCTCGCTGCCGGACTGCCTGGAGGTCACCGCGTGGACCGAGAACGCGGATGGCAGCATCGACGAGATCATGGGCCTGCGCCACAGGACGCTGCCGATCGAGGGCGTGCAGTTCCATCCCGAATCCATCCTCACCCAGCACGGCCACGACATGCTGGCGAACTTCCTCGGTCTGCCGGCACGGAAGCTCGCCGCATGATGTCGCGCGAGCTGCACATCACGCCGCAGGAAGCGCTGCAGCGCACGATCGAGCACCGCGAGATCTTCCACGACGAGATGATGGCGCTGATGCGCCAGATCATGCGCGGCGAGGTGAGCCCGCTGATGACCGCGGCGATCATCACCGGCCTGCGCGTGAAGAAGGAAACCATCGGCGAGATCACCGGCGCGGCGCGCGTGATGCGCGAGCTGTCGGCCAAGGTGGAGGCGCCCGCGCACGACCACTTCGTCGATATCGTCGGCACCGGTGGTGATGGCGCCTCCAGTTTCAACATCTCCACCGCTTCGATGTTCGTGGCCGCGGCGGCCGGCGCGCGCGTGGCCAAGCACGGCGGGCGCAGCGTGTCGTCCAAGTCCGGCAGCGCCGACGTGCTGGAGGCGCTGGGCGCCTCGATCGACCTGCAGCCCGCGCAGGTCGCGGCCTGCATGGCCGAGACCGAGATCGGCTTCATGTTCGCGCCGAACCACCACCCGGCGATGAAGGTGGTCGCGCCGGTGCGCAAGGAAATGGGCGTGCGCACCCTGTTCAATATCCTCGGCCCGCTGACCAACCCGGCCGGCGCGCCGAACATCCTGATGGGCGTGTTCCACCCCGATCTGGTCGGCATCCAAGTGCGCGTGCTGCAGCAGCTGGGCGCGAAGCATGCGATGGTGGTGTGGGGCCGCGACGGCATGGACGAGATTTCGCTGGGCGCGGCGACCCTGGTGGGCGAGCTGCGCCACGGCCAGGTGCGCGAATACGAGATCGAGCCGGAAGATTTCGGCCTGGCCATGGCCTCCAGCCGCAACCTGCGAGTGGAGAGCGTGACCGAGTCGCGCGCCATGCTGGAGGACGCGCTGGACGGCCGCCACGGCGTGGCGCACGACATTGTCTGCCTCAACGCGGGCGCGGCGCTCTACACCGCCGATGTGGTCGACAACATCGACGATGGCATCACGCTGGCGCGCGCCACCATCGCCAGCGGCGCCGCCCGTGCGAAACTGCGCCAGTTCGTTGCCACCACGCGACGCCTCGCCGACACCGTCTGACGCCTGACCGCGCGGCGGTGTCCTGTCCGTACTGCCGCGCGTGCGCGGCGCCACCGACGACACCACGACCATGCCCGACATTCTCAACCGCATCCTCGCCCGCAAGACGGAAGAAATCGCCGAGCGCAGCGCCCGCGTTTCGCTCGATGAGCTGGCCGCACGGGTGGCCGACATGCCCGGCACGCGCGGCTTTGCCGCGGCGATCGAAGCCAAGATCGAGGCAGGCCTGCCCGCGGTGATTGCCGAGGTGAAGAAGGCCAGTCCCAGCAAGGGCGTGATCCGCGCCGACTTCGACGCGGCCGAGATTGCCCGCAGCTACGAGGCGGCCGGGGCGGCCTGCCTTTCGGTGCTGACCGACAAGGATTTCTTCCAGGGCAGCGAAGAGTTCCTGCGTCAGGCGCGCGAGGCCTGCTCGCTGCCGATCCTGCGCAAGGATTTCGTGATCGATCCGTACCAGGTGTACGAGGCGCGCGCGATCGGCGCCGACTGCATCCTGCTGATCGTCGCCGCGCTGGGCGATGCCGAGCTGATGAACCTGGCGCTGCTGGCCGCCGAGCTCGACCTGGACGTGCTGTGCGAAGTGCACGACGCCGAGGAGCTCGAACGCGCCCAGGCGCTGCCGGTGCCGCTGATTGGCGTCAACAACCGCAACCTGCGCACCTTCGAGACCACGCTGGAAACCACGCTGGAGCTGCAGCCGCTCGTGGAGTACGACCGCATCCTCGTGGCCGAGTCGGGTATCCACACGCCCGAACACGTGTCCGAGCTGCGCGAGGCGGGCGTGCATGCGTTCCTCGTCGGCGAGGCGTTCATGCGCGCGGTCGACCCGGGCACCGAGCTCAAGCGCCTGTTCGAAGCGGACTGAGCCATGGACGAGGGGGCGATGCCGGTGCCGGAACAGGCGCCGCCGCAGCCGGTCGCATCGGCGCCGGTGGCCGGGCCGCGCACGGTGCTGTTCGATTTCGACGGCGTGATCACCGTGGACGACACCTTCGCCCGCTTCCTGCGTGAGCGTTACGCCGGCGTGGGCCGCAAGCTGCTGTTGCTGCCGGCGCTGCCGTGGCTGGCGCTGGTGCGTCCGTTTTCGTGGCGACTGGCCGTGCGCACGCTGGTCCACGTCGCCTTGCTGGGCGTGGGCGAGCGGCGCTATCGCGAGCTGGCGCTGGAGTTTGCCGCGAGGCTGGTGCGCCGTCCTCGCCAGTTCCAGCGCGATGCGCTGCTGGCGCTGCGCCGTCACCAGGCCGAAGGCGATCGGGTGATCGTGGTCACCGGCTGCGAACGCGTGCTGGCGCGTGGCCTGCTGGACGAACTGGGCCTGCCCGGGGTGGAGCTGGTGGCGTCCGAGCTGGTGCCGCGCTGGGCGGGCATGCGGGTGCGGCGGCACAACGTGGGCCAACACAAGCTGCAGTCGCTGGCTGATGCGGGTGTGGCCAGCTGGCAGCGTGCCTACGGCGACTCCGTGCTGGACATTCCCATGCTCAAGGCGGCGGCCGAGCCGGTGCTGGTGAATGCGTCGCCCAAGCTGTGCAAGCGGGTGGAAAAGGCGCTGGGGCGCAGCATCGAGCGGGTGGCCTGGTACTGAATCGGCACCAACGAAAAGCGGCGCCGAAGCGCCGCTTTGGTGGTCACACCGGTAGCGCTCAGCGCGTGCCGAACACCACGATGGTCTTGCCCGACACCTGGATCATGCCCTGCTCCTCCAGCTGCTTGAGCACGCGGCCAACCATCTCGCGCGAGCAGCCCACGATGCGGCTTACTTCCTGGCGCGAGATGCGGATCTGCGTGCCATCGGGATGGGTCATCGCGTCCGGCTCCTGGCACAGGTCGAGCAGGGTGCGCGAGATGCGGTTGGTGACGTCCATGAAGGCCATGCGGCTGACCTGGCGCGAGGTACGCAGCAGGCGGTTGGTCAGCTGCGAGCCAATGGCGAACAGGATTTTCGGGCATTCCTCGCGCAGCTGGCCTTCCATCAGCTGGAACAGCCGCTCGTAGCTGATTTCGGCCATCTCGCACGGGGTGCGCGTGCGCACCAGCGACTCGCGCTGCGACTGCTCGACGAACAGGCCCATCTCGCCGATGAACTGGCCGCGGCTGATGTAGGCAAGGATCAGCTCGCGCCCCTGCTCGTCCTCGGTGCACACCGCCAGCGAGCCTTCGACCACGTAGTACAGCGTGTTGGCCGGATCGCCTGGTCGCATGATCGCGGTCTTGCCCGGGTAGCGGCGGCGGTGGCACAGCGCCAGGAAGCGCTCCATCGAGGCCGGGTCGGGGGCGAATCCCAGGGGTGCCTGGGACCGTTCGAAAGCTTGCTGGAGCTGGTATTTGAGTTGCGCCACGATGTTTTCCGAATGAGGGTGACCTGAACTGCCGGTCAGACTGGGCCCTGCGTGAGCGTAAGCGTTTTTCCCCTGTGGCGCCGCATTATGGCAAACCCTCCCGTCCGCGGCGCCGTTTCAGTTTTCATGCTTTTTACCCCATACTTTGCGGTCTTCCAGCACCGATGACGTGTCGCGCGTCGGTCACAAGGGTCGCGGAAGCTCGTGTTTTCGTGCCGTACCATCCCGCGGGGACCCTTGTCGCTAACCCGCCTCTGCTGCCTGCCGCCGTGCGGCCATGGAGAGTTGCCGTGGTGAAACCACTTCCCCGTCTGCGCCTGCAGGGTTTCAACAACCTGACCAAGGCCCTGAGCTTCAACATCTACGACATCTGCTACGCGGTGTCCGAAGAGCAGCGCCAGCGCTACATCGAATACATCGACGAGCAGTACGACGCTGATCGCCTGACCCAGATCCTCACCGACGTGGCGGAGATCATCGGCGCGAACATCCTCAACATCGCGCGCCAGGACTACGACCCGCAGGGCGCGTCGGTCACCATCCTGATCTCCGAGGAGCCGGTGCTGGAAAAGCTCGGCCGCGACACCATCTCCGGTGCCGTGGTGGCGCACATGGACAAGAGCCACATCACCGTCCACACCTATCCGGAAACGCATCCGCACAACGGCATCGCGACCTTCCGCGCGGACATCGACGTGGCCACCTGCGGCGTGATCTCGCCGCTGAAGGCGCTGAACTACCTGATCGACAGCTTCGAGTCGGACATCGTCATCGCCGACTACCGCGTGCGTGGCTTCACCCGCGACGTGAAGGGCAAGAAGCACTACATCGACCACAAGATCAACTCGGTGCAGGACTACCTGGCGCGCCACATCCGCCAGAAGTACGAGATGTTCGACGTCAACGTGTACCAGGAAAACATGTTCCACACGAAGATGCACATCAAGGACTTCGACCTGGACACGTATCTCTTCGAGGCGCACGCCGACGACCTGTCGTTCAAGGAGCGTCAGCGCATCGAGTCGCTGCTGCGACGGGAGATCGAGGAGCTGTTCCACGGCCGCAACCTGATGTAACCAAAAACCCGCCGAAAGGCGGGTTTTTCATGTCAGCCGCGCCGGTCGCGTGGCGGCTACAGCCGATAGGCGACCTTCTTCATCAGCAGCGAGGTCAGCTGCATCAGCGGCGGAATCGGGAAGGGCAGTTCGATGCCGCCGCGGGCCTCCGCCTCGTCCGCGTGGCGCATCTCGTCGGCCTGCATCCGTGCCAGCACGGCGCGCGAGCGCTCGTCCTGCGCGGGCAGCGTCTCCAGATGCTCCGCCAGGTGCGCCTCGACCTGCCGCTCGGTCTCGACCACGAAGCCCAGGCTCACCGGATCGCCGGCCAGCGCCGCGGCCGCGCCCATCGCGTAGCTGCCGGCATACCACAGCGGATTGAGCAGGCTGGGTCGGCTGTCCAGTTCGCGCAGACGTTCGGCGCACCACGCGAGATGGTCGGTCTCCTCGGCGGCGGCGTGCTGCAGGTGGCGGCGGGTCTCCTCGCTGCGCGCCAGCGCCGCCTGGCCGTCGTACAGCGCCTGCGCGCAGACCTCGCCGGTGTGGTTGATGCGCATCAGTCCGGCCGCGTGGCGACGTTCGCGCCCGTCCATCTCCGCTTCGTCCACGCCGGTGGCGGGCGAGGGACGTGCGGCCTGCGGATCGCCGGCGACCGTCTCCAGCGCGCGTTCGAAGCCCGCGATCAGGCGGTCGAGCGGGGTGAGCAGGCGTGCAGTCATGGCGGTTTCCTTGGGGGCGGGGCGTGCGCCGGTGGTATTGAAAGGCATGGCGATGGCCACGCCAAGCCGGCAGCGCGCCGCAGGTTCGATCCGCCCGGTTGGGGGCTTTTCACCGGTCGGGTGGTCCGTGCTAACATTGCCGGCTCGCAGCCTGCCCACCGGTGGGCTTGTGCGATGGATGAAAGCTCCGCTATCATCTCGCACCTTTGTTCGACCCGATTTCCGTCACCGCCCTCACGGCGGCCAACAGGTATTCCGAAATGAAAACGTTCAGCGCCAAGCCGGAAAGCGTCAAGCGCGACTGGTTCGTGATCGACGCCACGGACAAGACGCTCGGTCGTCTGTCTACCGAGATTGCGCGCCGCCTCCGCGGCAAGCACAAGCCGGAGTTCACTCCGCACGTCGACACCGGCGATTACATCGTCGTCGTCAACGCGCAGAAGGTGGCCGTCACCGGTGCCAAGCTGGACGACAAGAAGTACCACCGTTTCACGGGCTACGTCGGCAACCTGAAGACCACCAACCTGCGTGATCTGCTGGCCACCCACCCCGAGCGCGTGATCGAGATCGCCGTGAAGGGCATGCTGCCGAAGAATCCGCTGGGCCGTGCGATGTACCGCAAGCTCAAGGTCTACGGCGGTGCCGAACATCCGCACACTGCCCAGCAGCCGCAGGCGCTGGAGCTGTAAGGCAAGTCCCTCGCAAGAGCCCGCACATCGTGATGCGGACTGTTCAACAAGAGCAAATCATCATGGCGATTCAGCAGAATTACGGCACTGGCCGTCGCAAGACCTCCGCCGCCCGCGTGTTCCTGCGCAAGGGCAGCGGTGCGATCGAAGTGAACGGCAAGACCCTTGAGCAGTTCTTCGGTCGCGAGACCTCGCGGATGATCGTGCGCCAGCCGCTCGAGCTCACCCAGAGCACCGACAAGTTCGACATCAAGGTCACCGTCGCCGGCGGCGGCATCACCGGCCAGGCCGGTGCGATCCGCTTGGGCATCGCCCGCGCGCTGATCGAGTACGACGACACCTTGAAGCAGCCGCTGCGCAAGGCCGGTTTCGTGACCCGCGATGCCCGTGAGGTCGAGCGCAAGAAGGTCGGTCTGCACAAGGCACGTCGCGCTACGCAGTTCTCCAAGCGCTAAACTCAGCTTCATAGCCCCGTCGCCAAGCGGTAAGGCACCTGACTCTGACTCAGGCATTCGGAGGTTCGAATCCTTCCGGGGCTGCCAAACCATCCGGTCAGCGGTTGTGACCGATACGAAAAACCCGCCTCACGGCGGGTTTTTTGTTGCCCTGGGCGGCAGCCCGCCACCGCCGGCAGAGCGGCGGCGCGGCCCGCCAGCCTTCAGAGCTGGCGATCGCCCACCAGCACGATGTCGGCCGGGCGCCGGGCGAACAGGCCCACGCTGACGATGCCCGGCAGCTGGTTCAGATCCCGCTCCAGCGCCACCGGGTCGGTGATCTGCCAGCCGTGCACGTCGATGATCCAGTTGCCGTTGTCGGTGACCACGCCGTCGCGCCACACCGGATGACCGCCGCGGCGGGCGATCTCGCGCCCGATCAGGCTACGCGCCATCGGGATCACCTCGATCGGCAGCGGAAACTTGCCGAGCACGTCGACCTGCTTGCTCGCATCGATGATGCACACGAACTTTTCGCTGGCCTCGGCGATGATCTTCTCGCGGGTCAGCGCCGCGCCGCCGCCCTTGATCAGGCGCCTGTGCGGATCGCATTCGTCGGCGCCGTCCACGTACAGCGTGAGCTGGCCGGTGCTGTTGAGATCGAGCACCTCGATGCCGTGCTTCTTCAGCTGCGCAGTCGACTGTTCCGAGCTCGACACCGCGCCGCGGATGCGATCGCGCAGGTCGGCCAGCGCGTCGATGAAGTAGGCGACCGTGGAGCCGGTGCCGACGCCCACGATGGCGCCGTCCTCGACGAAGCGGATGGCGGCTTCGCCGGCGAGTTTCTTTTCGTTGCTCATGGGCAAGGGTTCCGGAACTGGGGAGGAAAATCGTGCCGTCGGGCCGGCCGGCGTCATTCGAGGTCGAGGATGGTCTTCCACTCGGTCGCGGTCACCGGCATCACCGACAGCCGGTTGCCCTTGCGCACCAGCGCCATCTCGGCCAGCGACGGCAGTGCCTGCAGCTCCTTCAGCGTGATGGTGCGCTTGAGTTTGCGCACGAAGGCCACGTCCACCAGCATCCAGCGCGGGTTGTCGCGACTGGCGCCCGGGTCGAAGTAGTCGCTCTTCGGGTCGAACTGGCTGGGGTCGGGGTAGGCCTCCGAGGCCACCTTGGCCAGCCCCACGATGCCCGGCTCGGCGCAATTGGAGTGGTAGAAGAACACCCCATCGCCCACGCGCATGCCGTCGCGCATGAAGTTGCGCGCCTGGTAGTTGCGCACGCCGTCCCACGGTTCGCTGCCGCGTTGGGCCAGGTCGTCGATGGAGAAGGTGTCCGGCTCGGACTTCATCAGCCAATGCTTGATACGCGCCGGCTTGATGCGGGCCGGCTCGACACGGTCGGCCGTGCTGCGTGCAAGCTGGCTGCCTGCAGTCTTGCTGGTGGCTGATCTGGTTTGGGCGGGCTTGCTGCGGGCAGCGCTCATGCGGTGGTCTCGGGAGGGCGTTCGGCGTGGCAGTCGATCAATTCGCGGTCGGTGGCGACGAAATCCAGCGGCACGTCCCAGCGCGCCGGCTCGATCGCGCCGACTTCCTGGAAATCGTAGGCGATGCCGACCAGCAGCGGCTCGGTGGGGCGAGCCTGCTCGTTGAGAAAGGCGAAGCTGCGGTCGTAGTAGCCGCCGCCGTAACCGAGCCGCTGGCCGCGGCGATCGAACGCCAGCAGCGGCACCAGCACCAGGTCGAGCTGGAACGGTGCCAGCGGCGCGGTGACGTGTACCGGCTCGGGAATGCCGTGGCGATTGGGCTCCACCGCGTCGCCGGAGCTCCACGGTGCGAAGCGCAGCTGGCGCTCGGCGCCAAGCAGGGGCAGCAGAAATTGCTGGCCGCGCGCGAGCAGCGGTGGGATCACCAGGTTGAGCGCCAGCTCGCCGTTCACCGCCCAGTAGCCGGCCACGCGCGCATCGGTGTGGTACTCGGGCAACTGCTCCAGGCTGCGGCGCAGGCCCTGGGCGGCGGCAATGCGTTGTTGCGGCGAGAGCGCCTTGCGGCGCTCGGCGAGGCGTTGGCGAAGCTCGCGGCGCTGGGCGGTGGCATCCACGGTCGCGTCTCCGGATGGGGCGCGCCGGGCGGCGCTGCCGACAACACATCGGCCGACGCCAGGGCGCCGGCCGGTGCACAAAAGAGGTGGCGTCAACCGCGATGCCGCTGCCCACCAAACGACCTTGATCCAAGAGGATCAGGTGGGAGGGTTGTCCAGGCTTCGAGGCTTTCCGCACGCGGCGGACATGCACAACAGCCTGAATGCAACCGACCCGGGGCCGTATTTAGGAACAAGGCAAATGTAAGAGTGTGCTGGCGCACACCGCAGAAAACGCCGTCTGGGATTTTATCAGCAACGCCATGACCGTGCCCGCGCCGCGGCGCTTTGCGGCAGGTGCAGTTCAGGCCTGCGGGGTGGCCGGTTCCAGCGCGGCTTCCAGCTTGCGGCGCAGCGCGGCCAGCCCGTCGGTGACGCTCTGGTCGGTACCGGAGTGCTGCTTGCGCAGCGCGAGGAACTCGTGCGTCACGCTGATCGCCGCCAGCACCGCGAGGCGGTCGAAGCCGGGGGTCTTGGCGTTGGCGCGCAGCTCGCGCATCTTGCGGTCGAGGTAGCTGGCCGCCTCCAGCAGTCCTTCGCGCTCTTCCGGCGCGCAGGCAATCAGGAACTCGCGGTCGATCAGCCGCAGCGCGACCGGTTCGCTGGCAGGGGTGCTCATATCAGCTGTTGCTCTCGAGGGCCTTGAGGCGCTGGATCATCGCTTCCACCCGACCGCGCGCCTGCTCGTTGCGCGCCATCAGCCCCGCGCGCTCGTTGGCGAGCTGCTCCTGGCTGTGGCGCAGGCTGCGGTTTTCCTCGGACAGGCGCCGCACGGTGTCGATCAGCTGATCGACCTGGCGGTTCAGTGTGGCGAGTTCCTGCTGGAGGTCGGGCGGCGTGCTCATGGGCCGAAACTATATCAGCAGGCCGGCGCAAAACTGCGGCGCAGGACGCCTTGCGGTGGACGAGGCGGTAGACTGCCGCCCTGCCTTTGAAGGAGCCCGCCATGACGGCCCCCGCCCTCGTCGAATACGATGATCTGGACGACCTTACCCATCGCCTGAAACTGGGCACCACGCCCAGCGAACTGCACGGCTCGCTCAGCGGTTTCCTCGCCGGCGGCGGGCGCGTGGGACGCCAGCCGCTGCTGGCTCTGCTGCATCTGGACGGCGAGTTGCCCCAGCCCACGACACCCGCCGACGCCGCCCTGCTGGAGCGGCTGTCGCGCCAGGCGCTCAACCAGCTGGCAGACCCGGAACTGGGCTTCGAGCCGATGCTGCCCGAGGACGACCGTCCGCTGGCCGAGCGCGCCGAGGCCACGGTGGAGTGGTGCCGCGGGTTCCTCGGCGGTTTCGGACTGGCCGGCTCGGACTCGCACGCGCGACTGTCCGAGGAGGCGCAGGAAGTGCTGCGCGACCTGGGCACGATCGCCTCGTCCAGCCTCGACTTCGGCAGCGAAGACGAGGACGAGGACGCGCTGATCGAGGTGCACGAGTTCGTGCGCGTCGGCGCGATGCTGCTGCACGCCGAGTGCGCGCGCGATCCGGCCGCCGGCAACGACACCCTGCACTGACGTGCGTCGCCCTTGATCACGCCGGCCGAATTCGCCCGTCGCCGCCGCCAGCTCATGCACCTGGCCGGCGAGGACGCGGTGGTGCTGGTCGCCGCCGCGCCCGAGCGCATGCGCAACGCCGACGCGGCGTGGCCGTACCGGCAGGATTCCGACTTCCACTACCTGTGCGGCTTCCCGGAGCCCGAGGCGGTGCTGGCGCTGCTGCCGGGGCGCCAGCACGGCGAAGCGGTGCTGTTCTGCCGCGAGCATGACGACGAGCGGGCGCGCTGGCACGGCGCATCGATCGGCACCGAGCGGTCGGTGGCCGCGTTCGGCATGGACGATGCGTTCCCGATCGACGACATCGACGACATCCTGCCCGGCATGATCGAGGGCCGTGCCCGCGTGTATTGTCACTTCGGCAGCGAGCCGCAGTTCGACGCCCAGCTGCTGGGCTGGATGCGCCGCTTGCGCCAGCTGCGCGGGGGCGGCGTAGTGCCGAAGGAATTCGTGGCGCTGGGCCATCTGCTGCACGACCTGCGCCTGTTCAAGTCGCCGGCCGAGCTCAAGCTCATGCGCGGCGCGGCCGCCGTCGCCGCCGAGGCGCACCTGGCCGCGATGCAGGTGGCGCGCCCGGGCCGCCACGAGTACGAGGTGGAGGCCGAGCTGCTGCGCGCGATGCGGCTGCGCGGCGCGGTGGCGGCGTTTCCGCCCATCGTGGCCGGCGGCGCCAACGCCTGCACCATGCACTACACCGCCAACCGCGCACGGCTGGGCGACGGCGAATTGTTGCTGATCGATGCCGGCGCCGAGGTGGACTGCTATGCGTCCGACATCAGCCGCAGCTTTCCGGTGGGCGGTCGCTACTCGCGCGAGCAGCGCGCGCTGTACGACATCGTACTCACCGCCCAGCTGGCGGCGATCGACGAGGTGCGCCCGGGGCGCCCGTTCAGCGCCGCCCACGCGGCAGCGGTGCAGGTGATCGCCGAAGGGCTGTGCGCGCTGGGCCTTATCAAGGGCGATGCCGATGCCGCCGTGGCCACGGGCAGCTACCGCCAGTTCTTTCCGGCCAAGACCGGGCACTGGCTCGGCCTGGACGTGCACGACGTGGGCGATTACCGCATCGACGGCGAGCCGCGCGTACTCGAGCCGGGCATGGTGGTGACGGTAGAGCCGGGCATCTACATCGCGCCGGATGATCGCAGCGTGCCCGAGCGCTGGCGCGGCATCGGCCTGCGCATCGAGGACGACGTGGCGGTGACCCGCCGCGGCCACGAGGTGCTCACCGCGGCCGTGCCGAAAGATCCGGACGCGATCGAGGCGCTGCTGGCCGCGCGCTGAGCGTCCTGCCTCAGCGGTGTGTGCCGAAGATCACCCACCAGAGCAGGGCGGCGGCCACCGCCTTGGCCAGCAGCACCGGCAGCAATTCGGCGAGCAGGCGGCCCGGCGCGCGTGATTGCCCGAAGCCATAAAGCCACTCGCTGACGCGCCGGCGCTGCGCGCCGCGCGGGGGCTCGTTCGCGCTCATCGCACTTCCACGCCAAGGATTCGCAACTATGCCATTGCCGCTGCCGTGAATGGATCGGGTCAGCGCGGTCGATGGCCGCACGGCGTTTCGTCGCGCGCGGCGCCCGCCTCCTTGCCCGCCTCGCTGCCCTGCACGGTGTATTCGCGCCGGGTGCCGTGCGCCAGGATGACGGGCGAAGCGGGCTGCTCCCTGACCCGCGTCGCGGGTCGCGTCAGCCGAGCCGGGCGAACGCGTCGCGGGTGAGGTTTTCCGGTTCGCCGGCGGTGCACACCACGTCGTCCTCGATGCGGATGCCGCCGTAGGGCTTGAGTGCTTCCACCTTCGCCCAGTCCACGTCCTTGCCGGCCGGCGTCTGGCGCACTTCGTCCAGCAGCATGTCGATGAAGTACAGGCCGGGCTCGATGGTCACCGCCATGCCCGGCTCCAGCGTGCGCGTCATGCGCAGGAACGGATGGCCGTCCGGACGGGCAATGGTCTCGCCCCTGTCGTTTTTGGCGAAGCCTGCCACGTCGTGCACCTGCAGGCCGATCGAATGACCCAGGCCGTGCGGGAAGAACGCGCGCGTCACGCCGCTCGCCACCGCGCTTTCCGGGCTCATGCGGATCAGTTCGTGGGCGTACAGCACCTCGGCCAGCTGGTGATGCGCCTGCACGTGCAGCTGCGCGTAATCCGTGCCCGCCTTCACGCCGGCCACCTGCCGACGCTGCACGACGTCCATTGCGTCGATCAGTGCCTGGAACTCGCCGTGGCCGTCGGCGGCGTAGGTGCGGGTGATGTCGCTGGCGTAACCGCTGGCGCTGGCGCCGGCATCGATCAGCAGCGAGCGCGGCGGCTGCGGCGGGCTGCGGGTGAAGTCCATGTAGTGCAGCACGGCGCCGTGCTCGTTGAGCGCCACG
>DASUJJ010000316.1:0-3687 GCA_036279335.1 Dyella sp. | reverse complement strand
GGCCGAGGTCGGCTACTGCCAGGGCATCGAGAACTATTCGCGGCATCTCACCCGCCGGCAGCCCGGTGAGCCGCCGCCGACGCTGTTCGACTACCTGCCGGCCGACGGCCTGCTGGTGATCGACGAGTCGCACGTCACCGTTCCGCAGCTGGGCGCCATGTACAAGGGCGACCGCTCGCGCAAGGAGACGCTGGTGGAGTTCGGCTTCCGCCTGCCTTCGGCGATGGACAATCGCCCGCTGCGCTTCGAGGAGTGGGAGCAGCGCGTGCCGCGCGCCATCTACGTCTCGGCCACGCCACGGGACTACGAGCTGCAGAAGTCCGGCGACGCGGTGGTCGAGTTGGTGGTGCGCCCGACCGGCCTGGTCGATCCGGAAGTGGAAGTGCGGCCCGTGCGCACCCAGGTCGACGATCTGCTCGGCGAGGTGCGCAAGCAGATCGCGCTGGGCGACCGCACCCTGGTCACCACGCTGACCAAGCGCATGGCCGAGAACCTCACCGAATACCTGGCCGAGCACGACATCAAGGTGCGCTACCTGCACTCGGACATCGAGACGGTTGAGCGCAGCGAGATCATCCGCGACCTTCGGCTGGGCGAGTTCGACGTGCTGGTGGGCATCAACTTGCTGCGCGAAGGGCTGGACATGCCGGAGGTGTCGCTGGTGGCGATCCTCGATGCCGACAAGGAAGGCTTCCTGCGCTCCACCGGTTCGCTGATCCAGACCATCGGCCGCGCCGCACGCAACGTGCGCGGCCGCGCGATCCTCTACGCCGACGAGATCACCCGCTCGATGCAGGCGGCGATGGACGAAACCGCGCGCCGCCGCGAAAAGCAGGTGGCCTGGAACGCCGAGCAGGGCATTACCCCGCAGACCGTCGTGCGCCGTATCGCCGACATCATGGAGGGGGCGCGCAGCGAGGCGCCCGCCGGCAAGGGGCGCGGCAAGCGCGGCGCCGGCCGCGAGCGCGAAAAAGCCGTGGCCGAACCGGCCGCCGGCTACGAGTCGCTCAATCCGCAGCAGCTGTCCGCGGCGATCAAGAAGCTCGAGTCGCAGATGTACAAGCACGCCCAGAACCTGGAGTTCGAAGAGGCTGCGCAGGTGCGCGACCGCATCGGCAAGCTGCGCGAGCAGGCCTTGCGCTGACGGCGACGATGGAGTCCCTGTTGCGCCAGTTTCCGGCGTTTGGCTATACTTCGCGGCTCTTGGGCGGTTAGCTCAGCGGTAGAGCACTACCTTGACATGGTAGGGGTCACAAGTTCGATCCTTGTACCGCCCACCAAGACACCGGCGACCGGTCGACCCTTCGGGTTTGACGCCAGCCACGGCAACACGATTCAGCACAACGGCGCCGCCCTCGGGGTGGCGCCGTTTTTGTTTTCCACGCCCGCTGCCGGGCCTGCGGAGCTGTCGAAATGACCTATCTTTGGATCAAGTCCCTGCACCTGCTGTTCGTCATCGCCTGGATGGCGACGGTGTTCTACCTGCCGCGCATCCTGGTCAACCTGGCCGAGGCCGGTGACGATGCGGCGGTGCGCGCGCGCCTGCACCTGATGGGGCGGCGGCTGTACAAGTTCGGCCACAACATGTTCGGCCTCGCCTTCGCGCTGGGCCTGGTGCTGTGGCTGGGCTGGCACGTATTTCCGCAGGCGCTGCCCAACGTGGTGGGATCGATGCACTGGATCGACTCCAAGCTGACCTTGGTGGCGCTGCTGCTGGGGTACTTCGTCTGGTCCGGCCGGCTGCTCAAGCGCAGCGAGAAGGGCGGTGCGCTGCCCTCGTCCCGCGCCCTGCGCTGGCTCAACGAGCTGCCGGTGTTTTTGCTGCTGGGGGTGATCTTCCTGGTGATCGCCAAGCCGTTCTAGCCGCGGCCCTGTAGGAGCGCACCCCGTGCGCGAAGGCTTTTTGGAAAAAATCGGCGAAGAGCATTCGCGCACAGGGTGCGCTCCTACAGGCGGTCAGCGGGCGGAATATTCCCGATACCACGCCACGAAGCGCGCCACGCCGTCTTCGATGGAGGTGCTGGGCGCATAGCCCACGTCGCGCCGCAGCGCCGAGACGTCGGCCCAGGTGTCGGGGACGTCGCCGGGCTGCATGGGCAGCAGGCGTTTTTCCACCGTGCGGCCCAGCGCCTGCTCCATCAGATCGATGAAGCGCAGCAGTTGCACCGGCTGGTCGTTGCCGATGTTGTACACGCGGTAGGGTGCGTTCGAGGTGCCCGGGTTGGGCTGCATCGGGTCGTAGGACGGGTCCGCTTGCGCCGGGTGATCCAGCGTGCGGATCACACCTTCGACAATGTCGTCGACGTAGGTGAAGTCGCGGCTGTGATTTCCGAAATTGAACACGTCGATCGGCTCGCCGCGGCTGATGCGCTCGGCGAACAGCATGGGCGACATGTCCGGCCGTCCCCACGGGCCATAAACGGTGAAAAAGCGCAGGCCGGTGGTCGGCAGGCCGTACAGGTGGCTGTAGGTATGCGCCATCAGCTCGTTGGCTTTCTTGGTCGCCGCGTACAGGCTCACCGGATGGTCGACGGCATCCTCGACCGCAAACGGCAGCTTGCGGTTGGCGCCGTACACCGAGCTGGACGAGGCGTACACCAGATGCTCCACGCCATGGTGCCGGCAGGCTTCGAGCATGTGGGTGAAGCCGACCAGGTTGCTCGACACATAGGCCTGCGGGTTCTTCAACGAGTAGCGCACCCCCGCCTGCGCGGCGAGGTTGACCACCCGCTGTGGCCGAAACGTGGCGAACGCGTGCTCGACCGCCGCGCCATCGGCGAGGTCCGCGCGTTGGTGGGTGTAGTTCGGACGGGCCGCAAACTGCGCGAGGCGCGCTTCCTTCAGCGCGGGGTCGTAGTAGTCGTTGTGGTTGTCCAGACCCCACACTTCGTCGCCGCGGTCGAGCAGGCGTTGTGCCAAGGCGGCGCCGATGAAGCCGGCCGTGCCGGTGACGAGGATGCGCATGGGGGAAGCCCTGAGCCGTCGGGAGAGCGCCATTCTAGCCCGGGCCGTGCAAACCACCGGCTGGCGCCATTTGCCCGGTGTTTCTGGGCTAGACTAGCGGCTGGATTCAACCCTTCATGACAAGGTGGCCCGCGGTCCAAGCGCCGGCCGAGCGTGCGACATGTCCACTACTTTTCGCTCACGCTGAAACCCATCGCGCCTTGTCACGCGAAGAGGGCGTCGCGCCCTTTTCTGCTTTTTCCGAGAGACCCTTCATGATTGAAATCACCCTTCCCGACGGCAGCAAGCGGCCGTTCGAGCACCCCGTGACCGTGCAGGACGTGGCCGCCTCCATTGGCGCCGGTCTGGCCAAGGCCACCCTCGCCGGCAAGGTGGACGACAAGCTGGTGGACGCCAGCTTCAGCATCGACCACGACGCCAGCCTGCAGATCGTCACCGATAAGAGCCCGGAGGCGCTGGAGATCCTGCGCCACTCCACCGCGCACCTGATGGGCCAGGCCGTGCAGCGGCTGTTCCCGGGCGCCCAGGTGACCATTGGCCCGGTGATCGAGAACGGCTTCTTCTACGACTTTGCCTACGAGCGGCCCTTCACCCCGGAGGACCTGCCGAAGATCGAGGCGGAGATGCACAAGATCGTCGCCGAGCAGTTGCCGGTGACCCGCAGTGTGAAGTCGCGCGACGAGGCGATCGCGTTCTTCCGCGGCCTCGGCGAGGAGTACAAGG
>DASUJJ010000315.1:0-5394 GCA_036279335.1 Dyella sp. | reverse complement strand
GCTGCGCGCGCTGTTCAACGAGGAACTCGGCGCGGTGGTGCAGGTGCGCGTCGACGACCACGATGCGTTCGCCGCCATTGCCGAAGCGCATGGCCTGGCCGCCATGACGCGCGTGATCGCACGGCCCAAGGCGAAGCTCGGCATCAAGCTGTTTCTCGGCAACGAGGCGATGTTCAAGTGGCAGTGGGTCACGCTGTTCAAGGCGTGGAACGAAACCAGCCACGCCATGCAGCGCCTGCGCGACAACCCGCTCAGCGCCGACGCCGAGCTGGAGTGGCGGCTGGACGACGCCGACCCGGGCATCAGCCCGAAGCTCACCTTCGAGCTGGCCAGGGATGCCGCCGCGCCGTTCATCGCCAGTGGCGCGCCGCGCCCGCGCGTGGCGGTGCTGCGCGAGCAGGGCGTCAACGGCCAGGTGGAGATGGCCGCCGCGTTCACCCGCGCCGGTTTCGAGGCGGTCGACGTGCACATGTCCGATCTCGCCAGCGGCCGAGTGAAACTGGCCGACTTCCGCGGCTTTGCCGCCTGCGGCGGCTTCTCCTACGGCGACGTGCTGGGCGCCGGGCGCGGCTGGGCCACCTCGATCCTCTACAACGAGCAGCTGCGCGCGCAGTTCGAGGCGTTCTTCGCCGATCCGTCCAGGTTCGCCCTGGGCGTGTGCAACGGCTGCCAGATGCTGAGCCAGCTCAAGGACATCATCCCCGGCGCGCAGCACTGGCCGAAGTTCCTGCGCAACGCCTCGGAGCAGTACGAGGCGCGCGTGGCGACGCTGGAAATTCTCGATTCGCCCAGCCTGTTCTTCAAGGGCATGACCGGCTCGCGCATTCCGGTGGCGGTGGCGCACGGCGAAGGCCGCGTGCATTTCCCCAACGTGTGCAGCCCGTCCAAGGCGCACGCGGCGGTGCGCTTTGTCGACAATCGCGGCAAGCCGACCGAAAACTACCCGCTCAACCCGAACGGCTCGCCCGGCGGCCTGGCCGGCTTCACCGCCGCCGACGGCCGCGTGACCATCCTGATGCCGCATCCCGAGCGCGTGTTCCGCAGCGTGCAGATGAGCTGGCATCCGGAGCAGTGGGGCGAGGACTCGCCGTGGATGCGCATGTTCCGCAACGCGCGCGCATGGTGCGGCTGAGTCGGCTTTCGCCTGTGACGGCCGCCAGCCCGCGCGGCAGCTGAGGAGCGCGCGGCATGCGCTGGCGCCGGCAGATCGGGTTCGCGCTGTGGCTGGTGGCGCTCGCCCTGCTGCCGTGGTGGCTGGGCCTGCCGCTGCTGCTGGGCCTGGCCGGTGCCCTGCTGGTGGGCGCCGAGCGGCTGCAGCCGTTTACCCCGACGCTGCGGCTCGCGCTGCGCTGGGGGCTGCCCGGCGTGGTGCTGGCGCTCAAGCGTTGGCTGGGCGGCGATGCGCTGGCGTGGACGATCGCCGCCGTGGCCGCGTTGGTCGGGTTCACCCTCTTGGCGGGACTGGAATCGTGGCTGGACCGCGCGCGCCGGCGCGAGGCCGCGCTGGCGGATGCCGCAGCTCCGCCCACCGCCGAATGGCCGGAACTGGCGCTGGCGCCGCTGCGCGTCGGCGGCATGGTGGAGCTGGCGCCAGTGCAGTGGCACACGCTGGATGACAGCGACACCGCCGCGCCGGACGACGGCGCCGGCGGCCACGTGCATTACCGCCGCGAGCCCGGTTTCGCCGGCTACGTGCTCGATGACGGCGCGCGCATCGAAGCCCCTCCGGGGCGGCTGTGCTTCAGCCCGCGCGGACGCTGGTTGGCGCTGGAGGCGCAGCCGGGCGTGCTGCTGTGGGACCGCAAACTCGGGCAGATCCATCGCCTGCGCCTGCGCCGGCTGTGCGGATGGCACGACGATACCCCTTGGCTGCAGGGCAGCGAGGCGGACATGCCGTTGCCGCTGCGCGACGCGCTGGCGCGCGAACGCACGCGCTGAGGCGTTTTCGATTGCAGCGGCCGCGCGCATACTTGCGCGGTGAATAATCCCCTTGAAGTGTCTCCCGCATCCCCGGCGGGCCAACCGGACGTGAGCGTGATCGTGGTGTCGGCCGACAGCGGCCCGGGCCTGCACGACTGCGTGCGCCGCGCGCTGGCCTGCGCCGCCGTGCGCGAGGTGCTGCTGATCGACAACGGCTCGCGCGACGGCGTGCCCGAAGCGGTCGCCCGCGCCTTCCAGCAGGACGATCGCCTCACGGTGATCTTCAATCGCGCCAACCTCGGCTTCGGCCCGGCGGTGAATCGCGCGGCCCGGCGCGCGCGCGGCTCGCGCCTGCTGGTGCTCAACCCGGACTGCCTGCTGGAACCGGACACCGTGGCGCAGCTGGGTGCCGCGCTCGACGCGCATCCGCGTGCCGGGCTGGTCGGTGCGGTGGTATGCGACGCGCAGGGCGAGCCCGATCCCGCCTCGCACCGGCGCGATCCGCTGCTGGCGCGTACGCTCAACACCTTGTTCAAGCGCTCCGGCGAAGGCGTCAACGTCGACGGGCCGATGCCCGACGCCACGGTCGCCGTCGAGGCGGTGTCCGGCGCGCTGATGCTGGTGTCGCGCCGCGTGTTCGACTACCTCGAGGGTTTCGACGAGCGCTACTTCCTGCACTGCGAAGACCTCGACCTGTGCCGCCGCGTGCGCGACGCGGGCTATCGCGTGCTGCTGGCCGGGGGCGTGCGCGTGCTGCACGGCAAAGGTGGCTCCAGCCGGCACCGGCCGGTGTTCGTCAGTTGGCACAAGCATCGCGGCATGTGGCGCTGGTTCCGCAGCTTCGATCCGGACGCGCGCCGCTGGCACCTGGCCGCGATCGTGTGGCTGGGCATCTGGGCGCATTTCGCGATGAAGATTCCGGGGCAGCTGTGGCGCCGCGTCACCGTTCGCGCCACCGCGCGGAGCGCCACCGCATGAGCCACGCGCCCGGCCGCAGCGCGACGCTGGCCACGCTCGCGCTGATCGTGGTGACGGCGGTATGGGGCTCCACGTTTTTCCTGATCAAGGACGTGGTGCAGCGCGTGGCGGTGGCCGATTTCCTCGCCGTGCGTTTCGTCATCGCGGCGCTGGCGATGACGCTGATGTTCGCCCGCCCGCTGCTGCGGCTGCCGCGCCGGCAGTGGCTGCAGGGGCTGGCGCTGGGCGTGCTGTACGGCGTGGCGCAGCTGCTGCAGACCACCGGGCAGATCTACGCCTCGGCCAGCGTCAGCGGCTTCGTCACCGGCATGTACGTGGTGTTTACTCCGCTGCTCGGCACGCTGCTGCTGCGCCAGCGCATGCCCTCGGCCACCTGGATCGCCGTGCTGCTGGCCACCGGCGGGCTGGCGCTGCTGTCGCTGCAGGGCTTCAGCGTGAATCGCGGCGTGGTGCTGGTGCTGATCTCGGCGCTGCTCTACGGCCTGCACATCGTGGGGCTGGGTCAGTGGTCGCGCCCCGGCGATGCGTTCGCGCTGTCCACCGTGCAGATGCTGGCGATCGCCGTGGTCTGCCTGCTGGCCACGCTGCCGCACGGGCCGAAACTGCCGCCCGATCGCGGCGTGTGGTTCGCGCTGATCTACATGGCGCTGGCCGCCGGCGCCGGCGCCATGCTGGTGCAGACCTGGGCGCAGGCGCACATGCCGGCCACGCGCGCGGCGATCGTGATGACGCTGGAGCCGGTGTTCGCCGCCGGCTTCGCGGTGGCGTTCGGCGGCGAGTCGCTGAGCTGGCGCATGCTCGGCGGTGGCGCGCTGGTGCTGGCGGCGATGTACCTGGTGGAGCTGGCGCCGCGGCTCAGCGCGCGCGCCGTGGCCGAGATGCCGGCCGAGGCGATCCATCACGAGGTGTGAGTCGTTCGGGTCCAGTAGCCGGACTTGGCGCGTCTGGTCGTCAGGGGCGAGCGGCCCAACACGCAGAAGCCTCCATTGCCGTCATTCCCGCGAATCCCCAAAAAGGGTACAAGAGCGGGAACCCATATCGACGTTGCATCAGAACACGATGGATTCCCGCTTGCGCGGGAATGACGGCGGGGAGTAATGACACGCCTCGTGAATCCTGGTCCGCGCGGGCGCCGTGGACCGGCGCCCGAATAGCAAGGCCTACACCGCCGCCTGCAACACGCCGAGCACGGCGTCTTCCGCCACGCCGCTGACGATCTCCGCGCGGCCCACTCCGCGCCACAAAATCAACCGCAGCGTGCCGGCGGTGTTCTTTTTGTCCAGCCGCATCAGCGCGAGCAGCTGTTGCGGGTCCATGCCGGGCGGCACGTCGGTGGGCAGCCCCAGCGTGTCGAGCAGGCGCTGCAGGCGCAAGGTGTCGTCCAGTGTGCTCATGCCGAGCTGCTGCGAGAGCTGCGCGGCCAGCACCATGCCCACCGCCACTGCCTCGCCGTGCAGCAGGGTGGCGTAGCGCCCGGCGGTTTCCAGCGCGTGGCCGAAAGTGTGGCCGAGGTTGAGCAGCGCGCGTTCGCCCTGTTCGGTCTCGTCGCGGGCGACCACGCCGGCCTTGTAGGCGACCTTGCGCGCGATCGCCTCGGTCACCGCAGCCGGATCGCGTGTGGCCAGCGCATCGGCGTGCGTCTCCAGCCAGGCGAAGAATTCCGCATCACCGATCGCCGCGCCCTTGACCACCTCGGCCAGGCCGGCGCGGAACTCGCGCTCGGGCAGGGTGGCCAGCGTGTCGATATCCGCGAATACGCCGCGCGGCTGGTGGAATGCGCCGACCAGGTTCTTGCCGGCCGGCAGGTTGACGCCGGTCTTGCCGCCGACCGAGGAGTCGACCATCGCCAGCAGCGTGGTGGGCAGCTGGATAAAGTCGATGCCGCGCATCCAGCAGGCCGCGGTGAAGCCGGCGAGGTCGCCGACCACGCCGCCGCCCAGCGCGATGATGCAGGCATCGCGCTGGGCGCCCAGCTTCGCCAGTGCGGCCAGCGCGCGGGCCACGTTGTCGAAAGTCTTGTGCGCCTCGCCGTCGTCGAGCAGGAAGCTGTCCCACTGCAGGCCGTCGAGGCCCCGCGCCACGCGTTCCAGATACAGCGGCGCCACCGTGGTGTTGCTGATCACCAGCACGTGGCGGCCGCGGATCGCTGCGCGCCAGCGCGCGTGGTCGTCGAGCAGGCTGCTGCCGATGTGCACGGCGTAGCTGCGTGGACCGAGGGTGACGTCGATGGTGTGCGTGGCGGGGGCGTTCATGCGGCCTGGGTACGGTTCCAGTGGGTGTCGATCAGCGCGATGCAGCGCTCGGTGGCGGCAGCGACGTTCTCGTGCTCGCCGCGGATGGTGAGATCGGCGATCTCGCGGTACAGCGGCGCGCGCGTTTCGCGCATGGCGTCGAGCTTGCCGCGGCGATCCTCCCCGGCCAGCAGCGGGCGCTTGGTGTCGCGCGCGAGGCGTTCGAGCTGCTGCTCGATGCTGGCCTGCAGCCACACCACGTAGC
>DASUJJ010000314.1:0-14139 GCA_036279335.1 Dyella sp. | reverse complement strand
GAGTCGGGTGGCTCTGTCAATGACGTCCTTGCGTACGGCTTTGCCGACCGCCGCGGCCACGGGGCGGGTGCCGCAGGCCGGCTGCGCCGCCTGCACGTTCGTGGTCGCCAGCATGGCCAGGCTGGCCGCGATGAATGCCAGTGGAAGGATGTGCATGGTGCGGTGCTCCCGGATCGGTTCTCGTGGATCCCGGCGACACGGTTCGGTCGGTGCCGTCAGGGTGGTGCGAGTCGAGCAGAGGCCACGCGGCTGATCTTTAGGCGATGCTGACCGCCTGCTTACGGATTCTTATGACGCTTGTGCATCAAGGAGTTAGGGCTGGATGCCGGCGGCTTGCGGGGCTCCGCGCCTCGCGCGTATCGGGCGGGTTGCCCGCCACCGTGGCGCGGGCAGAATGCACCAGCCACGCTGCGGCACCGGCACATCGGATCGACGCGCGCGGGCATGTTCGTTCCATCGGCGTCGGAGTGATCGCGCGCCTGCGCAAGGGCCGGCGCTGCGCCACCATCGACTCACTCGCGCTCGACGCCCTTGAGGAACTTCACCAGCCCGGCGAAGTAGGTTTGCTGGTCGTCGTACATCGACATGTGGCTGCCCTTCTCGCACAGCAGCAGCTGGCCCTTGGGCAGCTTGTTCGCCATCTGCGCCATGTAGTCCGGATCCATCGTGTCGAACTTGCCGGCGATCACCAGCGTGGGCACGGTGATCTTGTGCAGGTCCTTGCTGCGGTCCCAGTGTTCCAGCACGCCGCTGGCGCCCAGCTCGCTGGGGCCCTGCATCAGCGTGTAGATGTGGCTGTTGACGTGGCCGAATGAGCGCGTCACCGGCTCGGGCCACTGCGCCTGCGGCATGCGCAGCACGTGCTTCTCGTAGTGCATGGTGGTGAGGATCTGCATGTAGCGCGGATCGTCGGTGCGGTGTTCGGCTTCCATTGCCTTCACCTCGGCCAGCTGCCTGGGATCCATCGTCGGTTCGAGCACGTTTTTCGCGTACTCGTTGTACTGCGGGATCGAGTCGACCATGTTGGAGATCACCAGGCACTTGAGGTGCTGCTGGTATTTCAGCGCGTATTCCATCGCCAGGATGCCGCCCCAGGAATGGCCGAGCAGGCAGAAGTTGTTCTTGTCCAGGTGCAGCGCCTGGCGAACCTGCTCGACCTCCTCGACGAAGCGGTCGGTGGTCCACAGCGCGTCGGTGCCCGGGCCCTTGGGCTGGTCGGAGTAGGCCGAGCCGAGCTGGTCGTAGTAGATGTATTCGATGCCGGCGGCGGGCAGGTAGCTGTCGAACGCCTCGAAGTATTCGTGGGTCTCGCCCGGGCCACCGTGCAGCAGCAGCACCGCCAGCTTGGGGTTGCTGCCCACGCGCTTGGTCCACACGCGGAATTTGCCCAGCGGGGTGGTGATGGGGATCATCTTCACGCCGCCGGAGAGCACGTCGTCGTGCCCGGCATGGCTGTAGTAGTTGGCGGGCGGTGCGCTCTGCGCGGCAACGGCGGCGAACGGCAGCGCAAGGGCAGCCAGGACGGCGGCGAACTTTTTCATGGTGATTTCCCCCGGGTTGGCCGGTGGACTATCCCGCGCGCCCGCGCCGCCGGCAAGCGCGACCAAGGTCCGGGCGTCAGCGCGGCGCCCGGTAGCCGCCCGGCACGCCTTGCGGGCTCAGCACCAGCTGCCAGAGCTGGTCGCGGCGGCTGCGGAACACTGCCGCCGACACGCCCAGATAGAACTGCCACATGCGCCGGAACCGCCCGTCGTAGCGCGCCGCGAGCTCGGGCCAGGCGCGATCGACATTGTCGCGCCAGGCCATCAGGGTGCGGTCGTAGTCGGCCCCGAAGTTGTGCCAGTCCTCCACCACGAACAGGCCTTCGAGGGCGGCGGTGACCTGGCTGGCGGCGGGGATCATCGAGTTGGGGAAGATGTACTTCTCGATCCACGGATCGGGCTGCGCCGGCGCGCCATTGCTGCCGATGCAATGCAGCACCGACAGGCCATCGTCCTTCAGGCAGCGCCGCACCGTCTCGAAGTAGGCGCGATAGTTGCGCCCGCCCACGTGCTCGAACATGCCGATGGAGTAGATCGCGTCGAACGGCTCGTCGATTTCGCGGTAGTCCTGCACGCGGATCTCGATCGGCAGGCCGGCGCACAGCTCGGAGGCGAATGCCGCCTGCTCGGTGGAGACGGTAATGCCTACGCCCTCCACGCCGTAATGCTCGGCCGCGTATTTCAGCGCCTCGCCCCAGCCGCAGCCGATGTCCAGCACGCGCTGGCCGGGCTTGAGCTGCAGCTTGCGACAGACCAGATCGAGCTTGGCGGCCTGCGCGTCGTCGAGGTTGTCGGCCTGCGCCCAGTAGCCGCATGAATAGACCAGGCGCTTGCCCAGCATGGCCCGGAACAGATCGTTGCCGAGGTTGTAGTGCGTCTCGGCCACCTCGAAGGCGTGTTCGCCACGCTGCCGGTTGAGGAAGCGTGCCTTGAGGTGGGCGAGCACCGTGTCGAGGGTTTTCAGCTCCTGGTCCAGGTGCGAGGAGAGGATGCGAGTGAACAGGCCGGGCAGATCGTCGCTGTCCCACCAGCCGTCCATGTAGGCCTCGCCCAGCCCCAGCGAGCCGTGCGAAAACACCCGGGCGTACAGGCGCTCGTCGTGCACCCGAAGGTCGCTCGGGCGGTCCCCGTTGATGTGGATGCCGGCCTGGGCCAGCAGCTGTTCTGCTTTCAGTCGCAGCGAATCCGAATGCATCGGCGCCTCCTACGCGATTGTCCGGATGGCGGGGCGGTGGTCACGGCATCGGCCCGCACGGTGCAATCGTGGCCCTGAAGCTACCGCCGCGTCCACCATGGCCGGCGGCGGCAGCAGCGCGGTTGATGCGCGTCAAAGCTTGTCAGGATGCTTCGACCACGCCGAAGTCGGCGGCCAGGCGCGCCCAGAACAGCGGCGCCTTTTCCTGCTTCACCAGTCCCAGCAGCGCGTCCGCACCGGCGGCGTCGACGAGAAATTCCACCAGCACGGCCTGCTCGCCGGCCAGCTCGAAAAAATGCGCGGCGTTGATCTGCCCGTGGCGGCCGAAACCGGCGATGGCCTTGAACGCCGAGCCGCCGTGCACGCCGCGTTCCCTTGCCGCCTCCAGCAGCCACTCGTACAGCAGCACGCCGTGGTGCTTCTGGTTTTCGTGCATGTAGAAACGCAGCGAGTAACCGTTCATGCGAACGCTCCTTGAGTGGGCGCCGGCGCTCAGCGCGTGGTGGCGATGGTGCGCACCAGCGCCATGCCGGCCAGCGTCATCGCCAGCGTGCCGATCACGTGCACGCTCACGATGGCCAGCATCCAGGCGTACTGCTGGCGCAGCATCAGCGTGACCGTTTCGGCCGAGAAGGTGGAGAAGGTGGTGAGCCCGCCGAGGAAGCCGGTGGTGAAGAACAGCCGCGCCGCCGGCGAAAGCGCGTCGAACTGGCTGAACACGCCCATCGCCAGTCCCATCAGCAAGCCGCCGAGCAGGTTGGCGCCCAGCGTGCCCAGCGGCAGCGTGGGGAACAGCGGGTTGAGCCAGTAGCCCAGCATCCAGCGCAGTACCGCGCCGAGGAAGGCGCCGCAGCCGACGGCAAACAACGAGGTGAGGTCCATGCGCATCCGGATTCCAGCAGTCGTGGTGCGGGTGCGGCGGGCATGCTCGGGCGGCGCGCCGACAATGCCCAATCGCCCCCGCGAGGGGGTCAACCAGGCATCATCAGCCTTGCGGCGGTTCGGGGAGGCATGCCATCTCCCATGGGTCGCCCGATGCTAGCAAATGCGCACCCCCGCCGGTCAACCGGCGCGCTGGAGCGATATGCTGCGCGCCTCGCCCCTGGCTGCCCAAGGCGTCCATGACTTCTGCCGCTCCCCCTGTTCCGCGCAGCCTGCCGTGGCTGCTGGCGGGGTTGTCGATGATCGGCCCGTTCTCGATCGACGCCGTGTTTCCCGCCTTTCCGCTGATCGGCGCGGCCTTTGCGGTGGACGACACGGCGCTGCAGCAGCTGATCAGCGTGTATCTGGTGACCTACGGCGCGATGAGCCTGTTCCACGGCGCGATCTCCGATGCGATCGGGCGCAAGCCGGTAATCATCGCCGGCATGCTGGTGTACGCGCTGGCGTCCGCCGCGGCGGCGCTGTCGACCTCGTTCGCGATGCTGTTGGCGTGTCGTGCGCTGCAGGGCGCCTGCGCCGGCGCCGGCCTGGTGGTGGGGCGCGCCATCGTGCGCGATTCGCTGCAGGGGGCCGCGGCGCAGCAGCTGATGTCGCGGGTGATGATGATCTTCGGCATCGCGCCGGTGATCGCGCCGATGGTGGGCGCGCAGCTGCTGTGGCTGGACGGCTGGCACGGCATCTTCTGGCTGCTGATGGCGTTCACCGTGCTGATGGCGCTGGTGCTGGCGGTGCTGCTGCGCGAAACGCATCCGCCGGCCAGCCGTACCCGGTTCGTGCCGCGCGAGCTGATCGCCGGCTACCTCGCCTTCGGTCGCGATCGCCCGTTCGTGCCGCTGCTGATCGCCAGCTCGGTCAATTTCGCCGGGCTGTTCCTGTTCATCGCCTCGGCGCCGCGCATCGTGCGCGAGTTGCTGCACCTGTCGGCACAGGGCTTTCCGTGGCTGTTCCTGCCGGTGGTGGCGGGGCTGGTGTTCGGCGCGTGGCTGTCCGGACGGCTGGCGGTGCGCCACAGCGTGGCGTTCACGGTGAACCTGGGCTATGCCTGCATGCTCGGCGCGTGCGTGCTGCACCTGCTGGCCGCGGTGAGTTTCGAGTCGCCGCTGCTGCCCTGGTCGATGCTGCCGCTGGCGCTGCAGGGCGTGGGCGTGCAGCTGGCGTTTCCCACGCTGACGCTGCTGCTGCTCGATCGCTTCCCGCTTCGGCGCGGCGGCGCCTCGTCGGTGCAGGCGTTCGCCAGCCTGCTGCTCAACGCCGGCGTGGCCGGCGTGATTTCGCCGCTGCTCTCGGTGAACATGCTGGGGCTGGCCGGCGGCAGCCTCGCGCTCACCGGCAGCGGCTGGTTTGCCTGGCGCTGGTACCAGCGCACGCTGCGCGAGCCGCCGGCACCACCACCGCCGCGCGACGTGGCGCTGCAGGCGCAAATTGCCGAGCCGCGCTGACCCCGATCCTCGGCAGTGTCCGCGGACACCGCGGATTGCATGACTTCCTCCAGTCGGCGCGCGAGCGGTGACGGCCTAGTCTTTACGCTGTCCCCCCTCGTGACTCGACATCATGACTTCGTCCGCTCGCCGGCGCCCGGCCTCGCTCCCATCGCGCGCCCTCGTGGCGCTGGCGTTTCTGCTGTGCACCGGGCCGGCGCTTGCGGTGACGGTGGATGGCCACATCGACCCGGCCGAGTGGAAGGGCGCCCGGCACATCACCGATTTCCGCAAGGTGCAGCCGCTCACCGGCGCGCCCGCCAGCCTGCCCACCGAGGCATGGGTGCTGTCCACGCCGCAGGGGCTGGCGATCGCCTTCCAGGCCACCCAGCCGGCCAGCGTGCCGCGCACCCATCAGCGCATCCGCCGCGACGAGCAGGCGCAGCTGGACCGGGTGAACCTGATGATCGACTTCGACGGCGACGCGCGCACCGCGTACAACTTCATGGTCACCCTGAGCAACGACATCAACGACGCGGTGATCACCGGCGAGAGCAATTTCAGCACCGACTGGGACGGCGCCTGGCAGCACGCGGTAAGCGAGGACGCCGAGGGCTGGAGCGTGGAGATGCTGATTCCCTGGTACATCGCACCGATGCGCAAGGCGCACGATGGCCAGCGCACCGTGGGCGTGTACCTGGATCGGGTGATCGGCTCCACCGGCGAGCGCGATGCGTGGCCTACCGCCAGCTTCACCCGGCCGCGTTTCGTCTCGGACTTCAAGCCGGTCACGCTGCCGGCGTACAGCCAGTCGCTGTTCGCCATCACGCCGTATGTGGTCGGCGTGCGTGACCAGGTGAACGGCCGCAGCCAGGGCAAGGCCGGCGCGGACATCGTCTGGAAGCCGAACGGGCAGACCCAGCTCACCGCCACCATCAACCCCGACTTCGGCCAGGTGGAGAGTGACGACCTGGTGGTGAACTTCGGCGCCGAGGAAACCTTCTTCAGCGACAAGCGGCCGTTCTTCACCGAGAACCAGGGCATCTTCGATTTTGGCCTGCTGATCGACAACAGCCAGCTGATCTACACCCGTCGCGTGGGCGGACTGGCAGATGACGGCAGCGGCGCAAGCGAGGTATCCGGCGCGCTCAAGCTCAACGGCAGCGTGGCCGGCACGCGCTACGGCGTGATGGCGGCGCAGGAGGATGGCGAGATCGGGCGCACCTTCGGCGCACTGCGCCTGACCCGCGACTTCGGCAGCCAGACGCTGGGCCTGCTGGCCACGCGGGTGGAGCATCCGTTCCTCGATCGCGATGCCAACGTGCTGGGTATCGACCATCGCTGGCAGCCCAACGCCAAGCTCACCGTGACCAGCAACGTGGTCGGCAGCGACATCGTGCAGCACGGCCAGAGCGTGCGCGATACCGGCGCCACCACCGTGGTGCAGTACGAGATGAACGAGCGCTGGAGCCAGCAGTGGCTGGGCATGCACTTCGGCAACCGGCTCGATCTGAACGACTTCGGCTACCTGTCGCGCAACAGCCTCAATTACGCGCACTGGGAGGTCCGGCGGCGCTTCACCGGGCTGCCCGCATCGTCGGCCTATGCCTCGGTGCAATGGCGCGCGCGCATCGTCGCCATGGACAACGATCATGGCTTGCCGCTGCAGCGGCAGCTGCGCTTCATCCGCATCGGCGATTTGCGCGACGGCGGCAACGACACGTTTCAACTCAATCTGAACGCCGCTGCCTACGACGATCTGCTCACGCGCCGCCACGGCGACCTGCATACGCCGGCCAACCTCATGCTGTACTGGGATCGCGTGAGCCCGCGCGAGGGCGCGTGGTCGCACGAGCTGGAGGTGCAGGTCAGCGGCAACCAGCTCACCGGTGCGCATCGGCTCGGTTACGAGCTGACCTGGCTGCCCACCTACTTCATCAATGACGCGTTCAACGTGTTCAGCGGTGTCACCTACGGCTTCACGCCGAACTGGCTGATCTGGCAGCGCGACAACCTCATCGGCAGCTTCGACAGCCACGAGGTGATGCTCAACGCGGGACTCAACTGGGCGATCGGCGATCGGCAGGAGCTGCGCATCAAGCTGCAGGCGCTGGGGCTGGATGCGCGTCTGCTGCAGGCCTATCGCGTGGGCGCGGATCGCCGCGCGCACGCCAGTGATGACCCGGTGGATGACTTCAGCGTGCGCAACCTGGGCTTCCAGATCCGCTACCGCTACGAGCTGGCGCCGCTGTCGGATCTTTACGTGGTGTACGGACGCGGGGGCTACGCGCTGGATCCGCTGTTCCGCGGCGCCGAGAACCAGTTCAACCGCAGCTTCGCCCTGCGCGACAGCGAGCAGCTGCTGGTGAAGCTTTCCTATCGCTTCGAGATCTGATCGCGCTTCAGCAGGGCAGGCCGCGTGCGGCGAGGAAGGCGCGCGCGTTGTCCGCGTCGTGCTCGAACCAGGCGCGGGTCGAGCCCAGCCGGAAGCTGTAGCCCCAGGCATCCATGTCGGCCATCAGCCGGCTGCGGCCCACGCCGGGCAGCTCGTCGGCCAGCACGATCTGCAGATAGCAGGTGGCGTCTTCTTCTTCGATGGAATCGGTCGCGTCGGTGTGCACCGCAGCGCGGCGCTCGGCCGGCAGCACGATCAGATGACAGGCTTCGTGCAGCAGCGAATGCACCGGGGTGTCGCCGCGGGCGTACACCGTGCTGCCGATGATGCCGGCCTCCTCGTCGCCCCAGAAGCTGCCCGGGATCGCGACGCCATCGGCGACGCGCTGCAGGCGCAGCCCGAAACGCTCCAGCAGCGCCGCGGCGGGCGCGTCACCGAGCTCGGCCAGACGCAGCACGTCGCCGGCGGGCGGAGCGTTGGTGGATTCGCTGGAATGCATGTTCGTCAGATCGTGACCCGCCCATCGCGCGGGCCACGCGGGTGCAGCGCGACTCAGCGCGCGCCGGGCTTGCCGTCGGGCAGGGCGACGGACAGCTCCAGCACTTCGTGGCCGCTGTCGTGCTCGAGGTTGATCGAGATCGCCTCGATGTCCACCTGCACGTACTTCTTGATCACTTCCAGCAGCTCGTTGCGCATCATCGGCAGGTAGTCGGGCGCGCCGCGGGTGGAGCGCTCCTGCGCCACGATGATGCGCAGGCGCTCGCGCGCGACGGTGGCCGTGGCTTCGGGCTTGCGCTTGAGGAAATCGAGGATACCCATGCCTGTCAGCTCCCGAACACGCGCTGGAAGAAGCCCTTCCTGGACACCTCGGTGAATCGAAGCGGGCGTTCCTCGCCGAGGATGCGGGCGACGGTGTCGCTGTAGGCCTGGCCCGCCATCGAGTTCTCGTCGAGGATCACCGGCACGCCGGCGTTGGACGCAGCCAGCACGTTCTCCGATTCCGGAATCACGCCGACCACGCTGATGCCGAGGATGTCCTCGACGTCCTTCACGCTGAGCATTTCGCCGGCGGCGACGCGCGTCGGGTTGTAGCGGGTCAGCAGCAGGTGCTGGGTGATCGCGCCCTCGCCGCGCTCGGCGCGACGGGTCTTGCTGGAAAGCAGGCCGAGGATGCGATCGGAGTCGCGCACCGAGGACACTTCGGGGTTGACCACCACCACCGCGTGGTCGGCAAAGTACATCGCCAGGTGCGCGCCTTTCTCGATGCCGGCCGGCGAATCGCACACGACGTAGTCGAAGCCCTCTTCGGACAGGCCCTCGAGCACCTTCTCGACGCCTTCCTGGGTCAGCGCGTCCTTGTCGCGGGTCTGGCTGGCCGCGAGCACGTACAGGTTGTCGTGGCGCTTGTCCTTGATCAGCGACTGCTTGAGCGTGGCCTCGCCGTGCACCACGTTGACGAAGTCGTACACCACGCGGCGCTCGCACCCCATGATCAGGTCGAGGTTGCGCAGGCCGACGTCGAAGTCGATCACCGCGACTTTCTTGCCGGCCATGGCCAGGCCGGTGGCGAGCGAGGCGCTGGTGGTGGTCTTGCCGACGCCGCCTTTGCCGGACGTGACAACGATGATCTGTGCACTCAAGGGTTCATCTCCCGGGTATGTCGTTATTGTTCTGGTAGGGCAACAGGCCGTGGATCAGAGCCTGGAGATCATCAATTTTTCACCATCGAGCCAGCATTGCACAGCCTGGCCCTCCAGATCCTTGGGGATCTGTTCAAACACGCGGTAGTGGCCGGCGATGGCGATCAGCTCGGCGCGGAAGTCGGACACGTAGATGCGCACCTTCTCGTCGCCCTGCGCGCCGGCCATGGCGCGGCCGCGCAGGCTGCCGTAAATGTGGATGTGGCCGTCGGCGATCACTTCGGCGCCGTTGGCGATGGCGCCGGTGACGATGAGATCGCGTTCGCGCGCGTAGACCTGTTGCCCCGAGCGCACCGCGCCGTCGTGGTGCTGCGCGCCGAGGGCGGGGCCGGTCGGCACCGACGGCGCGGCGTGGATCGGCTCGCGCACCGGCGCCCTGGCTGGCGCCGGCTCGCTCGTGGCGGCGGTGGGCGCCGCCACGCTGCCGTTTTCCGGCTCGTAGGCCGCGCGGAACTTGGCGATCAGCGGCAGGCCCATGCGCTGGGCCAGCGCCTCGGTTTCGCTGGTGCCGTAGGCCAGCCCCACCGGCAGCATGCCGGCGCTGCGCACCGCTTCGAGCAGGGCATCGACGATGCCGTCATCGGGCAGGTCCAGCAGGTGGCTCAGGTCCAGCACCACGGCGGCACGGGAAAACAGCTGCGGCGCCGAGCGCACGCGGCGCTCCAGCTCGTCGCACAGCGCGGCGGCGTCGGGGCGGCGCACGCGCACGCAGGCGATGCCGACCTGGCCAAAGCGCAGGTCACAGGCGTCGGAGGTATCGATCTTGGCGTTCATGCGTGGTGTTCAATCGTTGAGGGCAGGCGCTCAGCCAGCCACGGTTCGGCAGGCAACCGGCCATGTTCGAGGTAGGTGTCGCGCACGTAGCCGTAGCTGGGCAGGTCCTTGGCCAGCAGGCTGACCTGGGGGCCGGTCTCGCCCATGCGCTGCTGGCCGACCTCCTGGAAGCCGTAGGTGCCGTGGAACAGCACCACCACGTCGTCGCGCGGTTCCAGCAGGACTTCGCACGCCAGCAGCGGCACGCGCACCTCGGCATAGCTGGTGACGTCGCAATAGAGGATGCGCCCCAGGCCGTGGCGGCGGAACGCGTTGGCGATCACGATACGGTCGATGTAGAGGAACTGCGGGTAGTGCTCGGAGAACCAGCGGTAGTTGGGGCTGTCGTAGCGGCGGCCTTCGCGCATCGCGATGAGGAAGCCCGCGAGTTCGCCATCGATCTCGGCGACACGGAAGTAATCCGCATGCTCGTGGAAAAAACGCAGCAGAGCCGCGTCGATGGCGAGGATGGAGCGGCCGGCGGCATTGTTGAGTGCCAGTACGGCATCCAGGTCGTGCTCGCGCACGTCGCGGATGGCAAGGGCCATTCGTTGCTCCGCTTGGTATCGAAAAGGGTGCCGTGTCGCCGCAAGGCGGGCAGGGCGGCGCATTATGCCATGCGGCTGCGCGCCCCACACGGGCGCAGGGCGATGCCCAAGGCGCGCCGTGATCGTAATCGGGTTCAGCGCGCCCCACGCGGGCGCAGGGCGATGTAAAACAGGTGTTATGCCGCCGCGCCGCGGTGGGCCGGCGTCATGACTTCTCGCGCATTGCGGGCGCTTCGGTGCGGCCTATGATGCGGCCATGCCCTGGTTCCAGTTCAATCACGTTCGAGTCCTCCGGTATACCGGCCTGTTCACGTACCTGTGCGTGAGCCTGCCGCTGTGGCCGGGCAACTGGAGCCTGGCCCAGGTCAGCGCCTGGTGGAGCAATCCCACGCTGTCGGGCTGGATCCTTTCCTACCTCTTTTTCGGCCTGGCCTACGTGCTGCTGACCCGGCACAGCCGGATCGCACCCAACCGCTCGCTGCGCACGCCGGCCAAGCTCGCGCTGCTGGTGCTGATCACGGTGTCGGCGGTGGCGGTGGGCTGGTTCAGCCAGAGCGGCCTGTCGGCGATGCTGATGCTGGTGATTGCCGTGGTGCTGCCGTGGCAGCTGCCGGTGGCGGCGGGGCTGGTCTGGCTGCTGGCGCAGAACCTGCTGCTGATTCCGGTGATCGCCAGCTACCAGGGCTGGACGGTGGGCACGGCGATCCTGCAGGTGTGCATGTACCTGGGCCTGTCCGCGCTGGTGTTCATCACCTCCACCGTGGCGACCCAGCAGGCCGAGGAGCGCGAGGTGCAGCGGCGGCTCAATTCCGAGCTGCGCGCCACCCGCGCCCTGCTCGCCGAATCCACCCGCATTGCCGAGCGCATGCGCATTGCCCGTGAGCTGCACGATCTGATCGGCCATCACCTCACCGCGCTCAGCCTGAACCTGGAGGTGGCCAGCCACCTGGCCAACGAGAAGGCGGCCGAGCACGTGCGCAAGGCGCAGGCCACGGCCAAGCACCTGCTGTCGGACGTGCGCGAGGCGGTGAGCGAGCTGCGCCAGGACGATGCGATCGACCTGACCCAGGCGCTGCGCAGCCTGATCGAAGGCGTGCCCGGCCTCGACGTGCACGTGCAGACGCCACCGCGCTTCAGCGTGGAAGACCCGCGCCGCGCCCAGGTGCTGCTGCGCTGCGCGCAGGAAATCATCACCAACACCGCGCGCCATGCGGGTGCGCGCAACCTTTGGCTGCACTTCGCCTATGCCGAGGACGGCATGCTCGGCCTGCACGCGCGCGATGACGGCCGCGGCACGGCGAAGTACACGCCCGGCAACGGCATGAACGGCATGCGCGAGCGGCTGGCCGAGTTCGGCGGCAGCGTGATGGTGGAAACCAGCGCCGTGCAGGGCTTTGCGCTCACCGTGCGGCTGCCGCTGGGCGAAGCCAGCACGCTGGCCCATGCGCCGAGCCGTTTCGAGCCGCCGGCGCTGAGCCTGCCGTGAGCGCATCGGCGCATCCGGCGGCCCCGGCCGCATGTCAGAATGGTGCTTCGCAGGGGGACTGCGGAGCTGCCCGGAGACCTTGCCTGCCAGGGTCTCCACACAGCCATCCACGCTTCGAGGATCCGCAATGATTTCTGTCTGTCTCGTCGACGATCAGAACCTGGTGCGCCAGGGAGTGCGTTCGCTGCTGGATCTGGCCGACGACATCCGCGTGGTCGCCGAATGCGCCGACGGCGCGCAGGCGGTGGCCGACATTCCGCGGATCAAGCCCGACGTGGTGCTGCTGGACCTGCGCATGCCCAACATGAGCGGGCTGGAGGTGCTGCAGGCGCTGTCGGCGCGCAACGAATTGCCGCCCACCATCATCCTCACCACCTTCGACGACGACCAGCTGGTGCTGCAGGGCCTCAAGGCCGGCGCCCGCGGTTATCTGCTCAAGGACGTGTCGCTGGAGCAACTGGTGGAAGCAGTGCGCACCGTGGCGGCCGGCGGCTCGCTGGTGGCGCCGATGGTGACCCAGCGGCTGCTGGCCGGCGTGGGCCGCATCCAGAACCAGTTCACCAGTCTGGAACAGCCCGATCCGCTCACCGAGCGTGAAACGGAAATCCTGCGCCTGCTTTCCGGCGGCTACTCCAACAAGGAAATCGCCAACTCGCTGAAGGTGGCCGAGGGCACGGTGAAGAACCACGTGTCGAACATCCTTTCCAAGCTCGGCGTGCGTGACCGCACCCGCGCCGTGCTGAAGGCACTGGAGCTGGGGATCGTCTGACTCGCGGGTGTTCGGCCGTCCATTCGTCGACGCATGTTCCGCTCGGTGCGCCGCCCGCGGAGCCCCGTGCAGCCTCGTTTTCAGCCGTGTGGAGCGTGTTGCGCCCGCAGATGGCGTTCCTTCCCGCGAGCAAGTAACATCCGTCGCTTCGGCACGCGCTCCCTCCCGCTGCGGGAAGTCTTCCCGGCGGTAGCGACGATGCCATTCAGTGCTTGCGCAGTGACGCTCGGAGAACCCTGGAATGATGCGTGTCCTTGAATTACTTATGGCCTTGGTCATCGTGGCCGTGCTGGCCGTGGTGGTGGGCCTTGCGATGCCCAGCAGCGGCCATGTGGAACGGTCGCTGGTCATCGGCAAGGACATCCGCCAGGTCTACGACGTACTGAACAATTTCCGGCGGTTCAGCGATTACGCCGAACTGACCGGCAGCGATCCGACGATCAAGTACGATCTCTCCGGCGAAGCCTATGGTCCGGGCGCCGAGATCAGCTGGACCGGCGCGCCGAAGAAGGCGGGCAGCGGCAAGCTCACCATCGCCAGCGCCACCCCCGGGTTCAACGAGATCGACACCACGGTCAACCACGCGCAGATCGTCTGGAACCTCGACAGCGACTGGCGCGGCAGCGACAAGCACTTCACGCTTGACCTGGAGCGCGAGGGCCGCAGGCACCAGCTGACCAAGGTCACCTGGGCGTATGACGTGAAGTACGGCTTCAACCTGCTGAACCGCTATTCCAACCTCTACATCCATGGCGCACCGGATGCCTTCATCCAGTACAGCCTGACCGGCCTGCAGGACATGCTGGCGTCGGTCAAGAACGTCGACTACAGCGACCTGGTGCCCTACATCGAGCAGGTCAAGCCGACGCCGGTGCTGATGCTCTCGACCAAGATCGAGCGTGAAGGCGGCCTGGATGCGCTGAACGAAGCCACCAACGCTGCGGTCAAGCTGCTGCAGGACACCGCCAAGAAGCTCAATGTCAACGTGACCGGTCCGCGCATCCTCGTGGTGAACAACTACGGCGACCAGACCTTCACCTTCGACATCGCCCTGCCGATCGACTCCACCACCATCACGGTGGCGGGCCAGAGCCACGACCTGACCGCCGAAGCGGCGCCGAAGACCCCCGCGCTCCCGGCGACTGCCGCATCGGCTGAGGCTCCAGCCAGCGCCGCTTCCGTGGCGGCACCGGCGGTGGCGACCAATGCCCCGGGCAGCACCGACAAGTACGGCCGCCTGATCATCGATCAGGACGTTCGCGCCACCATGATGGCCGGCGGTGCAGTGCTGAAGGGCGAATGGAACGGCACCTACGCCGGCGTGCCGCAGAC
>DASUJJ010000313.1:0-2708 GCA_036279335.1 Dyella sp. | reverse complement strand
GCTGGGCACCTACATGGTCAATTACCTGTCGATGCCCGAGATTGGTCACCTGACCGAGGCCGATGCGGCCAAGTACGTGTCGCTGTACTGGGGCGGCGCGATGCTTGGCCGCGGCTTCGGTGCATTGATCATGGCCTGGTTCTCGCCGCGCAAGCTGCTGGCGCTGTTCGCGATGATCAACACGCTGCTGGTTGCCACCAGCATGGCGAGCACGGGCAGCGTGGCGATGTACAGCGTGATCGCCGTGGGGCTGTTCAACTCGATCATGTTCCCGACCATCTTCGCGTTGGGCATCGAGCGGCTGGGGCCGATGACCAGCAAGGCCTCCAGCCTGCTGATCATGGCGATCGTGGGTGGTGCGCTGATCCCCCAGGCGGTGGGCATGCTGGCCGACCGCTTCGGCCTGCAGCACGCGTTCGTGCTGCCACTGCTGTGCTACCTGTACATCGTGTTCTACGGCATCAGCGGCTCGAAGATCAGCGGCGGCGCCCGAGCGTAACCACCACGACGGGGCTCGACATCGCCGGCACGCTGACGCGGCGGCGATGTCCTGGACAGTCGCACCGTTGCCTGGGCCAGCCGTGCGACGGCGGCCGGAATTTGTGCGCCCCGAACGCCGGGAGTCGGCCGGCGACGCACTCCTGCGCGCGCACAGCGGCCACCCGTCTACGACCAAAGCAAGGCGCGACCGCGGGCTCGGACGTGACACACTTCGGGCGATGACCGCCGCCGCGACCGGCGCCGCATCCCCACTCGCGGCCAGCGCGCGGCGAGTGATGCGAAGCGCCTTGCCGGCCCATCGAATCACCCCACCGTGGGCGCCAGCCGCCACGCGCTCGCCGAGATCCGCGCGAAGGCACGCCCCGATCCATACGAGGTACGCATGACTGCACCGCTGCTCCGCCCGCTTGCCGCCGCCCTCCTGTTCGCCAGCGCCACCGGCGCACTTGCCGCCGAAGCCACGCCTGCGTCGCGCTTCGATCCGCTGGAAACCTTCGCGCCGTTCGCGTACCCGCAGCCGGCAAACGCCATGCGCGACGCCAGCGGCAAGCCCGGTCCGCTGTTCTGGCAGAACCGCGCCGACTACGCGATCCAGGCCACGCTCGACCCGGCCACGCGCACACTCAGCGGCACGGAAACCATCACCTACACCAACCACAGCCCCGACGCGCTCGACGTGATCTGGCTGCAGGTGGAGCAGAACCGCTACAGGAAGGATGCGCGCGGCGCGTTCGGCGGCGGCACCTTCCCCACCGAATTCACCAGCGGCGAGCACATCCACTCGGTGGAAGTGGAAGACGCCTCCGGCCATCGGCAAAAGGCGACGTGGGTGATCAGCGACACGCGCATGCAGGTCACCCTGCCGGCACCGCTCAAGGCGCTCGACGGCAAGCTCAAGCTGCACATCGCCTGGGACTACACCGTGCCCGGCGAATTCGGTGGCCGCACCGACTGGAACGCCAACCAGCAGGGCGACATCTTCGAGATGGCGCAGTGGTACCCGCGCGTATGCGTCTACGACGACCTGCGCGGCTGGGACACCCAGCCCTTCCTCAACAGCGAGTTCTATCTCGAATACGGCGACTTCGATTACCGCGTCACCGTGCCGTCGGACATGATCGTGGTGGGCTCGGGCGAGCTGCTCAATCCGCAGGACGTGCTGACGAAAACCCAGCTCAAGCGGCTGGACGAGGCCCGCCGCAGCGATGCCACCGTGATGATCCGCAGTGCCGCCGAAGTCACCGACCCGGCCTCGCGCCCGAAGCAGGGCGGCACGTTGACCTGGCACTTCGCCATGAAGCACACCCGCGACGTCGCGTTCGGCGCATCGAAGGCGTTCATCTGGGACGCCGCGCGGATGAACCTGCCCGGCGGCAAGACCGCACTGGCGATGTCGGCCTATCCGGTGGAAAGCGCCGGCGACAAAGCCTGGGGCGTGGCCACGCAGAACCTCAAGCAGTCGGTGGAGTTCTTCTCCAAAACCTACTTCCCGTATCCCTACCCGGTCGCCATCAACGAGGCCGGCACTGCCGGTGGCATGGAGTACCCGGGCATCACCTTCGACCACAAGAAGGCGGCCGGCCCGACCCTGCGCATGCTGATCGCGCACGAGATCGGGCACACCTGGTTCCCGATGATCGTGGGCTCCAACGAGCGCCGCGACGCGTGGATGGACGAGGGCTTCAACACCTTCGTCGATGTGTACGAGGCCGAGGCCTTCGACGGCGGCAGGTTCGCGCCCAAGCGCGACAGTGAATACGCGCCGGGCAAGGGCACGCCGGCCGAGCAGATCGCCGCGATCCTCGCCGACCCCGACGCACCGCCGCCGATGACCTACGCCGACGCGGTGAAGGAGAAATACCGCCACCCGATCACCTACTTCAAGGCGGCCTTCGGCCTGGTGCTGCTGCGCGAGCAGATCATCGGACCGGAACGCTTCGACCCGGCCTTCCGCCGCTACGTCGCCACCTGGGCCTACAAGCACCCGAGCCCGTCGGACTTCTTCCGCTTCATGGCCAGCGACACCGGCGAAGACCTCGACTGGTTCTGGCGCGGCTGGTTCGCAAACAACTGGCAGTTCGACATGAGCGTCGACAAGGTCGCCCCCGCCGACGGCGGCTGGAGCAAGGGCGCGGACATCACCGTATCCAACCACGGCAAGCTGGTGTTGCCCAACACGCTGCACGTGACCTACGCCGACGGCAGCA
>DASUJJ010000312.1:0-8254 GCA_036279335.1 Dyella sp. | reverse complement strand
CTTTCGTTCGCACATAATGAAGCGCATTTGTTTGCGACTTTGTTGCTTTCCGGGAACGTGCCAGGGGGCCGTCCCCGGCTGAGCCCCGACGAGGTGGGACATGCCCGAGCAGTTCGACGTCCTGGTGGTGGGTGGCGGCATCAACGGCGCGGGGATCGCGCGCGACGCCGCCGGCCGTGGTCTTTCGGTATGCCTGTGCGAGCGCGACGACCTCGCCGCACACACCTCCAGCGCCAGCACCAAGCTGATCCACGGCGGACTGCGCTATCTGGAGCAGTTCGAGTTTGCGCTGGTCGGCAAGGCGCTGGCCGAGCGCGAGGTGCTGCTGCGCGCCGCGCCGCACATCATCTGGCCGCTGCGTTTCGTGCTGCCGCACCAGTCGCACCTGCGCCCGGCCTGGATGATCCGGCTCGGCCTGTTCCTCTACGACCATCTCGGACACGGCAAGCGCAGCCTGGCCGGCTCGCGGCGCATCCGCCTCGCTGGTGATGCGGTCGGCGCGCCGCTGCGCGAGGAATTCCACACCGGCTTCGTCTACTCCGACGCCTGGGTGCAGGACGCCCGGCTGGTGGTGCTCAACGCCATGGACGCGCAGGCGCTGGGCGCCACCATCCTGACGCGCACCCGCTGCGTGACGGCAACCCGCGCCGCGGCGGGCTGGAGCGCCGAACTGCAGTCGGCCGACGGCACTCGCCGCACGGTGCAGGCGAAAGCGCTGGTCAACGCGGCCGGCCCGTGGGCGGTGGACTTTCTGGACCGAGTGGCGGGCGTGGGGCACGACCATGCGCTGCGCCTGGTCAAGGGCAGCCACATCGTGCTGCCGCGCATGTTCGAGCACGACCACGCCTACATCTTCCAGCAGCCGGACCGGCGCATCGTGTTCGCCATTCCCTACGAGCATGACTACACGCTGGTCGGCACCACCGACGTGGAATACACCGCCGACCCGACGACGCCGCAGATCGACGAGACGGAAACGCGCTACCTGTGCGACGCCGTCAACCGCTATTTCCGCCGCTCGATCGCGCCCGCCGACGTGGTGTGGAGCTACAGCGGCGTGCGTCCGCTGCTGGACGACGAGGAAGACAACGCCTCGGAAATCACCCGCGACTACCAGCTCGAACTCGACACCGCCGGCGCGCCGCTGCTGAACGTGTTCGGCGGCAAGCTCACCACCTACCGCCGCCTTGGCGAGCAGGCGGTGGACCGGCTCGCCGAGGTGCTGCCCACCCGCGGCGGCGCGTGGACCGCGCGGGCCGACCGGCCGCTGCCCGGCGGCGATCGCCGCGACATCGAGGCGCTGCAGCGCGAGCTGCGCCAGCGGCATCCGTGGCTGCCCGAGGCGATGGCGCAGCGGCTGGTACGCAACTACGGCACGCGCAGCGCCACCGTCATCGGGGCGGCCCGATCCCTGGCCGGGCTCGGCCGGCACTTCGGCGCCGATCTCTACCAGGCCGAAGTGGACTACCTGCGCCAGCACGAATGGGCCTGCACCGCCGAAGACATCCTCTGGCGACGCAGCAAGCTCGGCCTGCGCGTGGGGGCACCGGCCGTGGCAAGACTCAACGCCTATCTCGCCGACGCGCCGCCCCTGGCACTGGCCCGCGCCTGAGCGCACTCGCTGCAACGGCGCCGCAAGCCATCACCACGACATCATGCCGGTGCCACGTGGCCCCGGAGGTTCCAACGCTGTGTCCTGAAAGCACGAGGTCGACTTCCGGCGGGGGCCGGAATCGACCTCCCATCACCGGAGGGAGAACACCATGCCTTACCGCAACGCCGTGAACCGTCTGCATCCGCACGGGTCGCCCGCACGCCGACCTGCCATCGCCGCGGAGGTGTCCGCATGAACCGCCAACTGCTTGGCGAGCTGATTTCCGAGGCGGTCGCCATTTTCATCATCATCGCGCTGGGCGACGCGGTCGCCTGCATGTACGTGCTGTACGACCCCAGCCCCTACGTCAACGCCTACTGGGGCGTGTGCATGGCGTGGGGACTGGCGGTGACACTGGCGATCTACGTGACCGGCTCGGTCTCCGGCACCCACGCCAACCCGGCGGTCACGCTGGCACTGGCGGTGTTTCGCGGCTTCCCGTGGAAGAAGGTGCTGCCGTACTGGGTGGCGCAGGTGATCGGCGCGTTTCTCGGCGCAGCGATCGTGTACGTCCTGTTCCAGCCGGTGATCGACCACTACAACGCCACCCACCAGCTGACCCGCGAGGCCGGTGGCGCGGCGGGCGTGTTCTTCACCCATCCGGGGCTGGCGATTACCCCGATGCACGCGCTGCTGGACCAGATCGTGCTCACCGCGTTCCTGCTGTTCGGCATCTTCGCGATCACCGAGCAGTACAACGAGATGGCGCCAGGCGCCAACTCCGGCGCGCTGATCATCGGCCTGCTGGTGGCCACCATCGGTGCCTCGATGGGTTACCTCGAAGCGTGGGCGATCAATCCGGCGCGCGACTTCGGCCCGCGCCTGTTCGCCTTCTTCGCCGGCTGGGGTGAGTCGGCGCTGCCGTCGCCGGGCAACTACTGGTGGATCCCCATCGTGGGCCCGCTGATCGGCGGCGTGATCGGTGGCGGCGCCTATCGCTGGCTGATCTATCCGTTCCTGCCGGCGCGCCAGCGCGCGCTGGTCGAGGCGGCACAGGCGCCGGTCGGCCGCGCACGCGCCGCCACCACGTCCGATGCCATCGCCTGACTGACATCCATCCGCCGGCAGCATCACCGCCTCGGCGCTCTTCTAAGGTTTTCACTCACCGTCAAACGCCGCTTTGACAGGAGCCACCCATGGACAAGCAGTACATCCTCGCGATCGACCAGGGCACCACCAGCTCGCGCGCGATCCTGTTCGACCGCGCCGGCAAGATTGTCGGCACCGCGCAGCGCGAATTCAGCCAGATCTTTCCGCAGCCGGGCTGGGTCGAGCACAACCCGCGCGAGATCATGACCAGCGTCTACACCACCATCACCGAGCTGCTGAACAACCTGCAGGTGAAGGCCACCGAGATCGCCGGCATCGGCATCACCAACCAGCGCGAGACCGCGGTGGTGTGGGACAAGGCCACCGGCCAGCCGATCTACAACGCCATCGTGTGGCAGTCGCGCCAGACCAGGGCGATCTGCGACCAGCTCAAGGCCGCCGGCCACGAGGACATGGTGCGCGCCAAGACCGGCCTGCTGATCGACGCGTACTTCTCCGGCACCAAGGTGAAGTGGATCCTCGATCACGTCGAAGGCGCACGCGAACGCGCCCAGCGCGGCGAGCTGCTGTTCGGCACCATCGACAGCTGGGTGATCTGGAACCTCACCGGCGGCAAGGTGCACGTCACTGACGTGACCAACGCCTCGCGCACGCTGATGTACAACATCCACGAGCTGCAGTGGGACGACGAGCTGCTGGCGATGCTGGACATCCCCCGGGCAATGCTGCCCGAGGTGCGTTCCTCCAGCGAGGTCTACGGCCACACCGAAGGGCAGTATTTCTACGGTCACGCGGTGCCGATTGCCGGCGTGGCGGGCGACCAGCAGGCGGCGCTGTTCGGCCAGGCCTGCTTTGCGCCGGGCATGGCCAAGAACACTTACGGCACCGGCTGCTTCCTGCTGATGAACACCGGCGAGAAGGCCGTGGCCTCGAAGAACGGCCTGGTCACCACCATCGCCTGGGGGGTCGACGGCAAGGTGGAATACGCGCTGGAAGGCAGCATCTTTGTCGCCGGCTCGGTGGTGCAGTGGCTGCGCGACGGCCTGCGCATGCTGGGCAAGGCCAGCGACTCGCAGGCCTACGCCGAGCGCGCGGTGGACAACGACGGCGTGTACATCGTGCCGGCCTTCGTCGGCCTGGGCGCCCCGTACTGGCGCAGCGACGTGCGCGGCGCCATGTTCGGGCTCTCGCGCGGCACCACCAAGGAGCACTTCATCCGCGCCGCGCTGGAGTCGATGGCCTACCAGACCCGCGACGTGCTCGCGGCGATGCAGGTGGATGCGGGCATCGACCTGAAGGAGCTGCGCGCCGACGGCGGCGCGATCGCCAACGACTTCCTCGCCCAGTTCCAGAGCGACATCCTCGGCGTGCCCGTGCTGCGACCCGAGGTGGCCGAGACGACGGCACTGGGCGCGGCCTACCTGGCCGGCCTGGCCACCGGCTTCTGGGGCAGCCGCGAGGAAATCGCCCGGCAGTGGGCAGTCGACCGCCGCTTCGAACCGGCGATGACCGACGAGCGCCGCAGCGCGCTGTACGACGGCTGGCAGAAGGCCGTGGAGGCCACCATGGGCTTCCGCGTCTAGCCGTCCAGACGTCCGGCCCCGCGCCTGCCGTGTGGGGTCGGACAGCATCCCGATTGCTTCTCCATCGATGGGCCATCCGGCGGCCCGGGGCCCACTGTTGCCCCCACCGGACGAAGGCCCGCCCACCACGGAGCCTCCACCATGCGACCTCATCTGCTTGCCACTGCCGTCGGCCTGCTCGCCGCCGCGCTCGCCACATCCGCCCGCGCCGACGACAGCTACGCGGCGCACACGCTCAGCGGCGACTGGGGCGGCGCGCGCACGCGCCTGCACGATCGCGGCATCGACCTCTCTGCCGACTACGTCGGCGAATGGCTGCACAACACGTCCGGCGGCACCCGCCACGCCAGCGCCTATGCCGACCAGATCCACCTCGGCGCCGCCTTCGACTTCGACCGGCTGTGGGGCTGGCGCGGCGCCTCGCTGCACGTGGACATCACCAACCGCAACGGCCACCAGCTCGACCAGCGCGCCGGGCTGGGCACGCTGCTGGAGACGCACGAGATCTACGGCGCCGGCAACGTCACGCGATTGACCCGGTTCTTCCTGGAGCAGCAGCTGTGGGATGGCCTGCTCGATCTCAAATACGGCCGCATGGACATCAACGAGGATTTCTATTCGCTCTCCTGCGACTTCGAGAACCTCAGCTTCTGCGGCAGCCTGCCCGGCTACATCACCCAGGGCTGGTACTCCTGGCCGGTGAGCCAGACCGGCGGCGTGATCCGGCTGCATCCGGCTTCGGCGTGGTACGTGAAAGTCGGCGCGTTCGACGTCAACGCCAACAACGCACTGCCCTCGCAGGGCCTGAAGCTCGCCGTGCCGGGCCAGAGCCAGGGCACGCTGGTGATCGGCGAAGCGGGCTGGGACACCGCGCTCGATGCCGGCAGCCATGCCCTGCCCGGCAGCTGGCGCGTCGGTGCCTGGCGCAACAGCGCGAGCTATCCCGACCTGTTGCTCGACGTCCACGGCCAGCCGCAGGTGCTCACCGGTGCCGACGCGCTGCAGCGCGATCACACCAGCGGCACCTACGCGCTGGTGACCCAGCAGATCACACGCAACGCGGCCGGCGGCGGGCTGAGCCTGTTCGGCAACTGGGTGGATGCCGACGCGCACACCGACCGCACCGACCAGATGATTTCAGTAGGCCTGTTCTACGCCGCGCCGTTCGCCAGCCGGCCGCACGACCGCATCGGACTCGCCTTCGGCCGCAACCGCGTCAGCGACCGGGTCGCCCGCGCCGCGCGCCTCGCCAACGCCGCCGGACTGGGACCGCGCCCGGTGCCGGGCAGCGAATACGTGACCGAACTCAACTACCAGCTGCAGGTGGCTCCCGGCTTCGCGCTGATGCCCAGCGTGCAGTACGTGCGACATCCCGGCGGCGATACGGGAGCCGGCAGCGCCACGGTGCTGGGGCTGCGGGTGGCGGCGACGTTCTGAGCAGCATGCGATGCCGCTCGTGGTCTCCGTGCCGCGCCGTCTCCGGCTGAGCGGGTCTTGCACCGACCCGCTTGCCGCTGCGTCGGGGTGACCACGGATGCTCGGGAGACGCGCGCGCGGCGGCGGTTTGATTGCGCTTCGCCGGATCGCGCTCTGCCGACTCGATCAGACCTTCCGGACGCGCGCGACCGCGGCGTCCGGCACCATCCTCAGCGCTTCGGCTGCAGCAACGTGCCGGTGCAGTGGGGCGAGCCGCAGCGGCACTGCCACAGCTTCTTCAACCGCGCGGTGTACGGCACATCGAGCACGATGCCGTAGTTGTAGGTGAGCTCTTCGCCGGGCTTGATCGTGCGGATCGCCTCGATCAGCACCTTGTCCTTGCGCGGATCGCCGCTTGCGCTCTCCTCGACCACCGCGCGGCAGTTGGGGTTGCAGCTGTGGTTGATCCAGCGCGCCGTGTTGCCCTTGCGGTTGGCGTCGATGATGTAGTCGTCGTTGAGCGTAAACAGGAACGTGTGCCCGGTTTCGCCGCCATCGCCGTACATGTCGTCCGCCTCGGCGTGGGTCATCAGCGTGCCCTTGTACTGGATGACTTCCTCGCCCTTGCGAATGACGTCGGTGGCGAATACGCCATTGCCGTGAATCGGCGAGCGGCGGGCAACGTAGCGTGCAGGCATGCGGGCAATCCGATGAAAGTTGAACGCCGATGATGCCCGTTCGACGTGATCGTTGAAACCGCGCACACGAAGCCGTCGGGGCGGAAGCTCCTCCCACAAAACCTGCAATCCCTCGATCTCCTGTAGGTGCGGCTTCAGCCGCGACCTCTCCCCTTGCCCGGCAGGAGCTGTCGGGGCCGAAGCCCCTCCCACAAAAGCCGCAACCCCTCGATCTCTTGTAGGAGCGGCTTCAGCCGCGACGTCCCCGACACCCGCGCCCATCCCTGCTGCGACATCCCGCGCCGGGTCGGCGCGGTTTCGGACGCCACGCAAAGGTGGTTAGAATCGAGCGTTCAAACGATCGTTTGGAGAAGCCGTGATGCGTCTGCTGCGCTGGATCGCCCCCGTTGTGCTCGCCCTGGGCCTGATCGCCTGCGGGCCGCCGCGCAAGAGCGTGTTTCCGCCGGCGGTGAGCATCCAGCAGTTGCAGGTGCAGCCCAATGGCACCTGGCACCTCACCGTGCGCATCCAGAACAACAGCTACGGCGAGATGGACTTCACCGCGATCGAGGGCGTGCTGCAGATGGCCGACCTGGCACCGGTGCGCCTGCACGGCACGTTCAAGCGCGACATCCCCGCCCTGTCCGGCGACATCGTCGAACTCGACGTGCTGCCGACGGCGGAGATGAGCAAAGCGCTCGCCGCCACCGCGGCCAAGGGCAGCGGCGGTTCACTGGCCTACCGCGTCAGCGGCAGCGCCACCGCCACGCCCGAACAGGAAAAGCAGCCGCGCAACTTCGACTTCAGCGGCAACGACTGGCTCTCGCCGGCCCCCGGCATCCCCGACACCTTCCGCTGATTCCCCTTCCGCTCCACGCATTTCACCCAAGGACATCGCCATGACGCTTTACAAGGCCCCGCTCGACGACCAGCGCTTCGCCCTTTTCGACGTACTCGGCGCGGAAGCCGTGCTGACCGGTCTGGAAGGCGGCGAAGGCCACACCCGCGACCTGCTCGACGCCGTGCTCGAAGAAGCCGGCAAGCTCTCCGAACAGGTGCTGGCGCCGACCAACTGGCCGGGCGACGTCGAGGGCTGCCACTACGACAAGGCCACCCGCACGGTCACCACGCCGAAGGGTTTCAAGGAGGCGTTCAAGGCGTTCGCCGAGGGCGGCTGGGCCGGCCTGACCATGCCGGAGGCCTACGGCGGCCAGGCGCTGCCGGCGGTGATGGGCACCGCCACCACCGAGCTGTTCCAGTCGGGCAACCTGTCGTGGAGCCTGTATCCGCTGCTGTCCGAGGGTGCCTGCCACGCGATGGAGCTGCACGGCGAGGAGTGGCATCGCCAGCTCTACATGCAGCCGATCGTGGAAGGCCGCTGGACCGGCACGATGTGCCTCACCGAACCGCAGGCCGGCTCCGACCTGGGCCTGCTGAAGACCCGCGCCGAACCCGCCGGCAAGGGCCTCAACGATGCCGACCTGTACAAGATCACCGGCACCAAGATCTTCATCAGCGCCGGCGAGCACGACCTTACCGAGAACATCGTGCACCTGGTGCTGGCGCGCCTGCCTGACGCCCCGGCCGGCAGCCGCGGCATCTCGATGTTCATCGTGCCCAAGTTCAAGGTGAATGCCGACGGCTCGCTGGGCGAGCGCAACAGCGCGTTTGCCGGCGCCATCGAGCACAAGATGGGCATCAAGGGCTCGGCGACCTGCGTGATGAACTTCGACGGCGCCGAGGGCTACCTCATCGGCAAGCCGCACAAGGGCCTGGCCGCGATGTTCACCATGATGAATGCCGCGCGCCTGGCGGTGGGCGTGCAGGGCCTGGCGCTGGCCGAGCGCGCGCTGCAGAACAGCCTCACCTACGCC
>DASUJJ010000311.1:0-3153 GCA_036279335.1 Dyella sp. | reverse complement strand
GCTGGACATCGACGGCTTCAAGGGCATCAACGACCGCTACGGCCATCCCGCCGGCGACGCACTGCTGCAGGCGATCGCCGCCCGGTTGAAGCTCAACCTGCGCGTGGGCGACACGGTGGCGCGCCTGGGCGGCGACGAGTTCGCGCTGATCGTGGGCGAGCTGGAGGAGCTTCCCGTGCTGCTGCGCCGCTGCGAGGAACTGGGCGCCAGCCTGGCCGAGCCGTATCCGCTGGTGTCGCCGCAAGGCCGTTTCGTGGCGCACGTGAGCGCCAGCATCGGCATCGCCCCGTGGACGCGGCAGATTGCCAGCGACGAGGCGCTGATCCAGGCGGCTGACCGCGCGCTGTACCGGGCCAAGGAGAGCGGCAAGGATCGCTGCGTACTGGCGGAGTGACGCCGCCCCTGCGCGCCTCCCCGCCGGGGAGAGGACCGGAGTGAGGGGCCGCTCTTGCGGCGCAGGCGCCCACGGGCAGGTGCTCTAAAAGAGCCGGCGGCAGAGACGGACTATCCCGCGAACCCCGGCCTTCACCCAACCCTCTCCCCGGAGGGAGAGGGCTCGGGATCGCGCTTCGCTCAGGCGATACGCTTCTGCCGCTCGGCTTCGTGCTTGTGGTCCGCCCGGGTCACCTTGGCACCGAGCTCGGACGGATCGAAGTCGTCCACCGAAATGAACTCGAACACACCGTCATGCACGCGCTTGAGCAGCGCCGCCTCGGCCTCCGTGATCACGCCTTCGCGCACCGCTTCGGCCAGTTGGCCTTCGTAGTCGTGCGCCTGCAACTGGCCCGCCTTGAGCGCCTTGCCGAACTTGCGCTCGACCGGTTCGGCGGCGATCACGTCGGGCAGCAGCGCGTTCATGCGGCCAATGGTGTTGTTCGGCGTGGGCGTGAGATAGACCCACTCGGTCAGGCGGTCACGCGCCTCGCCCGGTGCGGTGAGGATGGCGGCCACGCGCCGGCCCAGGCGGTCCGACGGCGGTACCTCGCGGCGGCCGAACGGGAACACCAGCACCCGCAGCAGGAAGCCCACCGGCTTGACCGGGAAGTTGCGGATCGCCCCGTCCAGCGCCATCTGCGTGCGCCACATGCACTCGTGGAAGGCCCAGGCCAGCAGCGGGCGGTCGGCTTCCGGACGGCCGGTGTCCTCGTAGCGCTTGAGCATGCTGCTTGCGATGTAGAGGTACGACAGCACGTCGCCCAGGCGCGCGGAGAGCTTTTCCTTGAACTTCAGCTTGCCGCCCAGCACGCCCATGAACACGTCGGCGCACAGCGCCAGCGCAGCCGAGTAGCGGTCGAGCTTGCGGTAGTAGCGGCGCGTGTAGGCATCGCCCGCGCTCTGCCCGATCGCCGCGCCGGTGAGGCCCAGCACGAAGCTGCGCACGGCGTTGGAGAGGCCGAAGCCGATGTGACCGAACAGCAGCCGGTCGAAGGTGCGCAGCTTCTCGCCGTAGTCAACGATCGAGAGCGCCTGTATTTCCTCGAGCACGTACGGATGGCAGCGGATCGCGCCCTGGCCGAAGATCATCAGGCTGCGCGTCATGATGTTCGCGCCTTCCACGGTGATCGCGATCGGCACGCTCTCCCAACCGCGTCCGGCGTAGTTCTTCGGACCCAGCTGCACGGCCTTGCCGCCGTGCACGTCCATGGTGTCGCTGGCGACCTGGCGCGCCCATTCGGTGGCGTGGTACTTGGCGATGGCCGAGGGCACCGCCGGCTTTTCGCCGCGATCGACCGCCGCGGCGGTGGCGCGCGAGAGTGCGGCGGTCGCATAGGTCAGGCCGCCGAGGCGGGCGAGCGCTTCCTCCACGCCCTCGAAGCGCGCGATCGCCAGGCCGAACTGCTTGCGCATGCGCGCATAGGCGCCGGTCGCCGCGGCCGAGGCGCGCATGGCGCCAGTGGCGTTGGACGGCAGCGAAATGGCGCGGCCTACCGACAGGCATTCGACCAGCATGCGCCAGCCATGGCCGGCCATCTGCGGCCCACCGATCAGCGTGGACAAGGGTGCGAACACGTCCTTGCCGTGGATCGGGCCGTTCTGGAACGGGATGTTGAGCGGGAAGTGGCGGCGACCGATCTGAAGGCCGGGGGTCGAGCGCGGCAACAGCGCCAGCGTGATACCGAGGTCCTCGGTTTTGCCGAGCAGGTGCTCGGGGTCGTACAGGCGGAACGCCAGGCCGATCACCGTGGCGATCGGCGCCAGCGTGATGTAGCGCTTGTCGAAGCTGAGCTTCACGCCGAGCGTCTCGACGCCACCGACGATCTGCTTGCAGACGATGCCGTAATCGGGAATCGAGGTGGCGTCCGAACCCGCGTAGGGACCGGTCAGCGCGAAGCAGGGAATTTCCTCGCCGACGGCCAGGCGCGGCAGGTAGTGGTTCTTCTGCTCCTCGCTGCCATAGTGCAGCAGCAGTTCGGCCGGGCCGAGCGAGTTGGGTACCGCGACGGTCGAGGCCACCGTGGCCGACACGGTGGCGAGCTTCTGCAGTACCGCCGAATGCGCCAGCGCGGAAAATTGCAGGCCACCGTACTGCTTCGGAATGATCATGCCGAAGAAGCGGTTCTTCTTGATGAAATCCCAGACTTCCGGCGGCAGGTCCGCCAGCTCGTGGGTGATCTGCCAGTCGTCGATCATGCTGCAGAGCTGTTCCACCGGGCCGTCGAGGAACGCCTGCTCCTCGGTACTGAGTTGCGGTTTCGGTTGCTTGAGCAGCTGCTTCCAGTCCGGCATGCCGGAAAACAGTTCGCCCTCGAAGCCGACGGTGCCCGCTTCCAGCGCGGTCTGCTCGGTTTCCGAAAGCGTCGGCGTGGCGCGGGCGAACATCTTCAGCAGCGGCGCGCTGATCTTGCGGCGGCGGAAGGCCGGCATCAGCAGCGGCACGGCAATGAGCAGCTCGATGATCAGCAGCACGATCATCGTCACCCAGGCGCCCGTCAGCACGCCCACCACGAGCGTGGCCGCCACCGTGGCGATCGCCCAGGTGCGCAGGCTGGTGCGATGGTAGGCACAGGCGCCGGTCAGCAGGCCGACGACGAGCGTGGCCGCCTCCGTGACGATCGCCCAGGTGCGCAGGCTGGTGCGGTGGTAGGCGCAGGCGCCGCTCGCGATGAGCGCGGCCAGCAGGGTCAGGAACACGGACATTTCAATGCACCTCTT
>DASUJJ010000310.1:0-10782 GCA_036279335.1 Dyella sp. | reverse complement strand
AATCTCCCGCATCCGCTCGTTGCCCGTCGATTGCGCCATGATCCAGCGCGCCGAGAAACCGCCATACAGGATCGCTATCACCGCACACGCCAATACGATCCACACGCCATACTGCTGCAGCATCGGAACCTCCCCATGAGTTGTCACCGTGGTGCCGGGCGGTTCGGGAACGCGCCCGAGATGGCCGTCCTGAACGGGCGGTCCCGGCGAGTATAGGCAGAGGCCGTGACGCGGAACGTTGTGCGTCGCAGCGCATCGCCCGGGGCGAGATGCGGCCACAAAAAAGGGCGGCGCCTCGCGGCGCCGCCCCCGGTCGCAGATCGACCCGCTGGACGTCAGTGCAGCACGATGTCCAGGATGATGCCCGTGGCGATGGCCACCAGCAGGTACTGGCCGTCATCGCCGCGCACCCAGTGGTAGCCGCGCGGCGGCGGACGCAGGCGGTATTCGTCGTAATCGCGGATCACCACGACCCGACCGTCGTAACGATGGCCGCGCTCCCAGCGGTGGCCCGGCGGGACCCAATGGCGTCCGTGTCCGTGGCCGCGCCCGCGGTCGTGATCATGGTCGTAGCGAACGTAATGGTCGTAGCGAACGTAGTCGCGGTGATCTCGATCACGGTCGTGACCGTGGCCGCGACCGTCGCGATCGCGATCGTTGTTCCAGCCATGCCCGTCACGATCGCCGTGGCCGTGACCGCCGTGCTGGGCCATGGCCGCGCCGCTGCCAGTGAGCATGGCGGCAGCGATCAGGGCGGAAGCGAACAGTTTCATGACGTCCTCCTTGTGGACGAATGGCCGGGCGGCCTTTGTGTGTTGCGAGTGCAGCCTAGGATGGCTTCCCTGAATCAAAAGCCTGTCGCGGCCACTTTTCTTTCAGACACTGATCATGAAGCTGACCGACCGTTCATTCTGTGCGGGCTGGAAGCCGTTTGGCGACCGGCGCGAGCTTGAGCTTTCCGTAAGCGGGAAGTCCGTCACGCCGCCACGGCAGCGGCGCCTCGCCGGCGATCAGCGGCGAGAGGTAGCGCCGCGCCGCCTCGGTGATGCCGAAGCCGTCGCGCCGGATGAAGCCCCGGGGCATCTTCTTCTCCTTGTTGGCGATCTTCGCCAGCGGCGCGGGTTCCACCTTCCAGCGATACGGCGCGTCCGACCTGCGCACGATCACCGGCATCACCGCATTCATGCCGGCCAGCGCGTAGTCGACCGCCGCCTTGCCCACCGCGTAGGCCTGTTCGGCATCCACCTTCGACGCCGCGTGACGGGCCGAGCGCTGCAGGTAGTCGGGCAGGGCCCAGTGGTACTTGTAGCCGAGCTTCTCCTTCACCAGCTGAGCGAGCATCGGCGCCACGCCGCCGAGCTGGCTGTGGCCGAACGCATCGCGCGTGCCGGCCTCGGCGAGAAACTGGCCCTGTGCGTTGCGCACGCCTTCGGACGCCACCACGGTGCACCAGCCCACGCGCTCCACCGTGGCCTTCACCTTGGCCAGGAAGGCCGCTTCGTCGAACGCGTTTTCCGGGAACAGGATGATGTGCGGCGCCGCCTCGGCGCCCTCGCCGGCGAGGCCGGCGGCGGCGGCGATCCAGCCGGCGTGGCGGCCCATCACTTCGAGGATGAACACCTTGGTCGATGTCTCGGCCATCGAGGCCACGTCCAGGCTTGCCTCCAGCGTGGAAATCGCCGTGTACTTGGCCACCGAGCCGAAGCCCGGGCAGCAGTCGGTGACCGCCAGGTCGTTGTCCACCGTCTTGGGCACGCCGATGCAGCGGATGTCGTAGCCCATCGCCTTGCCCAGCTGCGAAACCTTCAGCGCCGTGTCGGCCGAATCGTTGCCGCCGTTGTAGAGGAACCAGCGGATGTCGTGGGCGCGAAACACCTCGATCAGCCGCTCGTATTCGGCGCGGTTCGATTCCAGCGATTTCAGCTTGTAGCGGCAGCTGCCGAAGGCGCCGCCGGGGGTGTGGCGCAGGGCGGTGATCGCTGCGCGGGTTTCCTTGCCGGTGTCGATCAGATCCTCGCGCAGGGCGCCAAGGATGCCGTTGCGCGCCGCGTACACGCTCACGCCGCGGGCCCGCGCCGCCTCGATCACGCCCGCCGCCGTGGCGTTGATCACCGAGGTGACGCCGCCGGACTGCGCATACAGCAGTCGGCCTTCGTTCGTGCGGGATGATCGGGTCATGCGGTTCTCCTTGGAGGGTGATGGCGCCGCGTCAATCCGACTTTGGCAGGGGAGACAGGGACTTGGCGCCGGCACTTGCAGCCATTGGTTTGACGGCCCCCCATGCAGACGCTACTTTGGCCGTCATTTTGATGAATCCAGCGAAGCGCCGCAGGGTGCGGTCCGACGCGGATGGTGTGGAGCATTATGCGACTCGTGCTACTCGGCGCGCCCGGTTCGGGCAAGGGTACCCAGGCTACTCGACTCAAGACCGAGCTCGGCGTACCCCATATCTCGACCGGCGACATGCTGCGCGCCGCCGTGGCGGCCGGCACGTCGCTGGGCATGAAGGCCAAGGCGGTGATGGATGCCGGCCATCTGGTGTCCGACGACATCCTGCTCGGCATGCTCGAGGAGCGTCTGGCGCAGGACGATGCGCGCAACGGTTTCATCCTCGACGGCTACCCGCGCAACCTGGCCCAGGCCTCCGCGCTGGACGAACTGTTGGCCAAGATCGGCCAGCCGCTGGATGCCGTAGTCAAGCTGGAAGTGCCCAACGCCGCGATCATCGAGCGCTGCGAGCTGCGCTTCGCGGCCGAGGGCCGTGCGGACGACAACCCCGACACCGTGCGTCGCCGCCTCGGTATCTATGCCGAGCAGACTGCGCCGGTCGCCGAGTTCTACGCCCGTCGCGGCAAGCTGCAGGTGGTCGATGGCGTGGGCGATCTCGACGAAGTGACCGCGCGCGTGAAGCGCGCGCTGACCGGCGACTCGGCAGTAGCCAGCGGCTGATCGCTCACCGAGGCACTTTACCGTTCCACAACGGCAGCGCCTGTGCGCTGCCGTTGTCGTTTGCGGCGGGCGATACTGTTCATTCCATCGAGCACGGCTCGCGCGACACCCAGCAAGGACTTTCCATGCGTCTGCACATCCTCGGCATCTGCGGCACCTTCATGGGCGGCGTGGCGGCGCTCGCGCGCGAGCTCGGCCACACCGTGGAGGGCAGCGACGCCAGCGTCTATCCGCCGATGAGCACGCAGCTGCAGGCGCTGGGCATCGAGCTGATGGAAGGCTACGCCGCCGCGCACCTGCAGCCCGCGCCGGACCTGGTGGTGGTGGGCAACGCAATGACGCGCGGCAATCCCGCCATCGAATACATGCTCGACGCGCAGCTGCGCTACCTCTCCGGCCCGCAGTGGCTGGGCGAAACGCTGCTGCCCGGGCGCGAGGTGCTGGCGGTGGCCGGCACGCACGGCAAGACCACCACTACCAGCCTGCTGGCGCACCTGCTGGAACAGGCCGGGATGACCCCGGGTTTTCTGGTCGGCGGCGTGCCTGGCAACTTCGGCGTGTCGGCGCGCCTTGGTGAGGGCAAGCCGTTCGTGATCGAGGCGGACGAGTACGACACCGCGTTCTTCGACAAGCGCTCGAAGTTCGTGCACTACCGCCCGCGCATCGCCATTCTCAACAACCTGGAATACGACCACGCCGACATCTTTCCCGACGTGGCGGCAATCCAGCGCCAGTTCCACCACCTGGTGCGCACCGTGCCGGGCAACGGCCGGCTGATCGTCAACGCGCACGACGCGTACCTGGCCGAGGTGCTGGCGATGGGCTGCTGGACGCCAGTGGAGACCTTCGGCATCGGCCAGGGCGACTGGCAGGCCGAGCTGATCGAGGCGGACGGCACGCGCTTCGCGGTGAGCCTCCGCAGGGAGCGCTTGGGCGAGATCCACTGGCCGCTGCTGGGCAACCACAACGTGATGAACGCGCTCGCCGCGCTGGCGGCGGCAGCGGCGGCGGGTGCTGATCCTGTGTCACTGCTGCCGGCGTTCGCGGATTTCCGCAGCGCCGCGCGGCGGATGGAGCAGGTGGCACTGGTCGATGACATCACCGTCTACGACGACTTCGCCCATCACCCCACCGCGATCGCCACCACGCTGGCCGGCCTGCGCGCCAGGGTGGGCGACGCGCGCATCCTGGTGGCGCTGGAGCCGCGCTCCAATTCCATGCGCCTGGGTGCACATGCCGACGGGCTGGCGCCGTCGCTGGCGGCGGCCGATGCCGTGGTCTTCCTGCATCGGCCCGAGCTGGCATGGGACGCGCAGAAGGTGACCGCCGCACTGCACGGGCGCGGTGTCACCGTGCCCTCGGTGGACGCGCTGATCGACGCGCTGCGCGCGCAGGCCCGCCCCGGCGACCACGTGGTGTTCATGTCCAACGGCGGCTTCGAGGCCGCGCCGCGCCGCTTCGCTGAAGCGCTGCGCGTTCGCTGATCAAGCGGCCACTCAGGCCAGCGGCGCGTCGAAGCAGGGCGGGCGGCGCTGGTATTCGCGCTGTGCGGCGAACCACACGCCGAAGCCGAAACTGATGGTCAGCAGGGCCAGCAGCGCGCCGCCGAAGCCGAGACCCAGCGCGCCGAGCAACAGGTAGCCGCCCCAGTACGTGGCCATCGCGCCCAGCACCACGACAAAGTTGACCAGGCCACGGCCAAAGCTGCCTTCCGGTCCGATCAGGTGCACCGCCAGCGCCACCAGGCTGCCGGCCACGGCGACAATCGCGGCGGTCACCAGCATGCGCGCGGGCTCGGTGGCATGCACCAGCACGATGCCCAGCGCGGTATAGGCCAGCGCGCCGAACATGGTCACCGGAACGAGCAGCAACAGGGCCTCCACCAGCGTCTTCTGGTAATCGCTGCGCGAGGCGGGCGCCAGCGTGAGATAGAGATCGGCCAGGTTCGGCCGCATGCGCAGCATGCCGCGCCCCAGTTGCGGAAACCGGCTCAGCGACAGCAGCACCGCGTACGCACCGATCACTGCCGCGTCGTAGTGCGGGCGGTGCTGGATGATCACGAAGTACAGCGTCGCCGCGGCCGCCACCAGCGCCAGGCTCAGCGCAATCGCCGGGGGGTTGTCGTGCGGCAGCAGCAGGCTGCGGATCAGTGCCATGCGCTGACGGGCGCCCGGGTGTCGGCGATAGCTGGCCAGCGCGCGCTCCATGGCCTGCTGCGCCATGCGGTCATACCAGCCGTTGATGCGCTTGACGATGGCGCCACGGGCCGGCTTGCCGTCCGCCGATGCCGACTGGAAGCGGCTCAGTCCGGTGCTTTCCAGCGGCGACGCGTCCGGTTCGCGGTCGTCGACGCGCAGTAATGGCCGCAGAACCAGCTTGAGGATCAGCACCGCCGCAAGCAGCAGCAGTACGGGCGTCAGCGCCGAATGCAGCGCGGCCATCGCGATCTTTCCGGCCAGCTGCGGCATCCAGCCCGCGGCAATCACCGCCAGCCAGATCACCAGGGTCACGCGCCGCCCGGTGCCGCTGGCCAGACCGATCGCGGCGGCGAGCAGCAGCCCGCTGCCCGTCAAGGCGCTGTACGGCATGCCGCAGAAGGCGGCGAGCAGCGCCGGCAGCAGCACCCACGCAGTGGCGTCAACGATCGCCAGCTCGGTCAGGCGGTGTCGGAACCGCGGCAGCAGAAAGCTCTCCGGCCGGCACAGTACCCGCAGCACCTGGCCCTGGCCGAGATGCCAGAACCAGCTGCCCACCAGTACCAGGCTGATGCCGATGGTGGCGAGCGCCGTGTTGCCACGTAACGACCACAGCAGCGTGGTCAGCCCGCCGATCCACATGCCCCCGGCCAGTACCACCAGCACCGGCATGCGCCGCCACAGCTGCAGCGAGAGTTGCCAGACCGCCTTCATGCCAGCTCCACGAACAGGTCTTCCAGCGTCGGCGTCTCGATCTGCAGTGTGGCCTGCTCGCGCGCGGCAAGCGCTTCGAGGCTGTCCAGCGCCGGGTCTTCCACCAGCAGCTCGGCGCGATCGCCTTTCACCGTGGCCTTGAGCAGGCCGGCCACCGCCGGCGCCTGCGGCCAGCCGCCGGCGCGCGTAAGTACGACGCGGCGCAGATGCGTGCGCAGCTCGGCCAGCGGGCGGGTGAACTGGATGCGGCCGTCGCGCAGCAGGGCGATGTCGGCGTCGGCCCGCTCCAGATCGGCGGTGATGTGGGTGGAGAAGATCACCGTCTTGCCCGGTGCACGCATCAGCTCCAGCAGCTCGCTCATGAAGGCGCGACGCGCCTGCGGATCGAGGCTGGCGACCGGCTCGTCCAGCACCAGCAGATCGGGCTCTGGCGCGATGGCGCGCACGATCGCCAGCTTCTGCCGCTGGCCCTGCGACAGCTGGCCGATCTTCTGCTTGGGATCGAGCTGCCATTCGCCCAGAAGGCGGTCGGTCAGCGGAGCGTTCCAGCGCGCGTAGAAGGCCGCGGTGAAATCGAGATAGGCGCGCACCTTCATCCACGGAAACAGGTCGAAGGTCTGCGGCACGAAGCCGATGCGATGCATGCGTTCGCCGCCCGGTTCGGTCATCGGTGCGCCGAACAGGCTGACCTCGCCAGCGTCGATCGGCGACAGGCCGAGCAGGCAGCGCAGCAGGGTGGTCTTGCCGGCACCGTTGCGGCCCAGCAGGCCGATCACGCGGCCGGCCGGCACGCTCCAGTCGAGCCCTCGCAGCACCTCGCGCCTGGCGAAGGATTTGCTGAGCTGCGAGACCTGCAGCACGGGGCCGGTCTCGCCCGTGGGCGGCGGTGGCATCGCGGCGGCGGGCGTGAGGTCGTAGACGGACATCCTTGGCTCCGGGGGTGACGTGGCCCCTCAATGTGCGGCAGGGTGCCGCTGGCGTCCAGTAGTGGGCCTGTGGCCGCTGAATCGACACGGAGCCATCGGTACACTCCACGCCATGGCTGGCCAGATCCCCCTCGTTGAACTCCCGCTGTTTCCGCTCGCGACGGTGCTCTATCCGGGCGCGCCGCTGTCGCTGCGCATCTTCGAACCGCGCTATCTGGACATGGTGCGCGATTGCGCGCGCCAGGGCACCGGCTTCGGCGTGTGCCTGATCCTGGACGGTTACGAAGTGGGCGATCCGGCGCAGCCGGCCGCGGTGGGCACGGTGGCCACCATCACCGATTTCCACAACACCGAGGATGGCCTGCTGGGCATCGTGGCGCGCGGCGGCGCGCGCTTCCGCGTCGAGCGCACGCGCGTGCTGGCCGACGGCCTGCTGCGCGGCGATGTGCAGCTGTGGCCGGACGAGCCGCCGCTGGAAGTGCCGCCGGAGTTCGGCCTGCTGCAGACCATCCTGGAGCGCCTGGTGGAAACGCTGGGGCCGCACTGGAACGACGCGCCGCGCAGCTGCTACGACGACGCCAGCTGGCTGGGCTTTCGCATGGCCGAGCTGCTGCCGCTGACCAACGCCGAACGCCAGCGCCTGCTCGAACTGACCGATCCGGTGGAGCGACTGGCCGAGCTGCGCGACATTCTCCCGCGCTTCCAGCGGCCCTGATCCGCCGTATCCGATCGCGCTCGATCGGGCGCATGCGGGAGGCGGCGCTACACTCGCCGTCCCTTCTCACGACAGAGCACGTGCCATGGGCTCACTGGCCGGCAAGACCCTCTTCATCACCGGCGCCTCGCGCGGCATCGGGCTGGCCATTGCGCTGCGCGCCGCCCGCGACGGCGCCAACGTGGTCATCGCGGCGAAGAGCGGCGTGCCCAACCCCAAGCTGCCCGGCACCATCCACAGCGCTGCCGCGGCGGTGGAACAGGCCGGTGGCCGCGCGCTGGCGCTGAAGGTGGATATCCGCGAGGAGGCGCAGGTGGTCGAGGCGGCGGCCCGCGCGGCGGATCATTTCGGCGGTATCGACATCTTGGTCAACAACGCCAGCGCCATCTGGCTGGCCGGGGTGGAGGGCACGCCGATGAAGCGCTTCGACCTGATGCACCAGGTCAACACGCGCGGCACCTTCCTCGCCACCCAAGCCTGCCTGCCGTATCTGAAGCGTGCGGCCAATCCGCACGTGCTGATGCTGGCGCCGCCGCCCACGCTGGACCCGCAGTGGTTCGCGCCGCACACCGCTTACACCATGGCCAAGATGGGCATGAGCCTGTGCGTGCTGGGCATGGCCGAGGAGTTCCGTCCGCTGGGCATTGCGGTCAACGCGCTGTGGCCGCGCACGGTGATCGCCACCGCGGCGATCGCCATGATCGACGGCGTGAAGCCGGAGCACTGCCGCACGCCCGATATCGTGGCCGACGCGGCGCACGCCTTGCTGGTCCGCCTGGCGGGCGAGGTCACGGGGCGCTTCGCCATCGACGACGAGGTACTGGCCGAGGCCGGCGTGACCGATCTGGATCGCTACGCGGTTCAGCCGGGTCAACCGCTGCTGCCAGATCTGTTTCTTTAGGCGGTTCGTCTCCCGCAGGGCTTCGGCCGGTGGCCAAGCCGGCGTCGATAACGCGGCGGGCTCAGGCGTCACGCGAAGCTGTTGACCAACGCCGCGGTTCAATCATCGACGTGCCGTGATGCAAAGCAGCAGGGCAGGACTTACGATGCTGGTCCTGTTTCCCTGCAAGCGGCGCCTGCAGCGCGCCCACCGGATCGTCCATGCACGCCCACGCCACCCTCATCGACCTCGGCAAACGCTATTGGCTGCCGGTGTACAAGCCTCGCGAGGTGGTGCTCGATCACGGCAAGGGCGCCCGCGTGTGGGACACCGAGGGGCGTGAATACATCGACTTCGGTGCCGGCATCGCGGTGAATGCGCTGGGCCACGCCGATCCCGATCTCATTGCCGCGCTCACCGCGCAGGCGCACAAGCTCTGGCACAGCTCCAACGTGTTCTACACCGAGCCGCCGCTGCGGCTCGCGGAGGAACTGGTGCGCGCGTCGGGTTTCGCCGAGCGCGTGTTCTTCTGCAATTCCGGCGCCGAGGCCAACGAGGCGGCCATCAAGCTGGTGCGCAAATGGGCCGCCTCCAAGGGGCGCGGGCCGGAGCGCCGCACCATCCTCACGTTCCGCGGGTCGTTCCACGGCCGCACGCTGGCGACGGTGACCGCCACGGCACAGCCGAAGTACCAGCACGGATACGAGCCGCTGCCTGCCGGCTTCCGTTATCTGGAGTTCAACGACGTGCCCGCGCTGGAGGCAGCCTTCGCCGAGGGTGACATCGCTGCGGTGATGCTGGAGCCGGTTCAGGGCGAAGGTGGCGTGCTGCCCGCGGCACCTGGTTTCATCCGCCGCGTGCGTGAACTCTGCGACGCGCACGATGCGCTGCTGGTATTGGACGAGATCCAGTGCGGCATGGGTCGTACCGGCACGCTGTTCGCGCACGTGCAGGACCATGTGGTGCCGGATATCGTCACGCTGGCCAAGGCGCTGGGCTGCGGCTTCCCGATCGGCGCCATGCTGGCCGGGCCGAAGGTGGCCGAGGTGATGCAGTTCGGCGCCCACGGCACCACGTTCGGAGGCAACCCGATGGGCGCGGCCGTGGCGCGCGTGGCGTTGGCCAAGCTCGCCTCGCCCGAAGTTCTGATGAACGTGGAGCGCCGGGCGCACGATCTGCGCGAGGGCCTGGCCGACATCCACGGCGAGCTTGGCCTGTTTGCCGAGGTGCGCGGACGCGGCCTGATGATGGGTGCGGTGCTGGCCGATGCGTGGAAAGGACGCGCCGGCGAGGTGCTCGATCACGCTGCCGCCCACGGCCTGCTGCTGCTGCAGGCCGGGCCGGACGTGCTGCGCTTCGTGCCGCCGCTCACGCTGTCCGACGCGGACGTGGCTGAGGGCCTGCGTCGCCTGCGCGCGGCCCTGCTTGATTTTGCGAAGCCCGCGAATGCCGCGGCAACGACGGAGAACACCCGATGAAATACCTGCACACCATGGTGCGCGTGCGCGATCTCGATGCCTCGCTGCGCTTTTACTGCGAAGGGCTGGGTTTGCGCGAAGTGCGCCGCCGCGACGTGCCGGCCGGCAAGTTCACCCTCGTGTTTCTGGCCGCGCCGGATAGTCCCGAGGCCGAGATCGAGCTGACCCACAACTGGGATTCCAGCGAGGACTACGGCTCGGCGCGCAACTTCGGCCATCTGGCCTTTCGGGTGGAGGACATCTACGCGCTGTGTGCTCACCTGCAATCGATGGGCTACACGATTCACCGCCCGCCGCGTGACGGGCACATGGCCTTCGTGCGTTCACCCGACCTGATTTCGGTGGAACTGCTGCAGGCGGGCGAGGCGCTGGCGCCGGCCGAGCCGTGGGCGTCCATGCCCAATACCGGCAGCTGGTAGGTCCGCTCAGGCCGCGCGCGCCTCGCGCAGGGCTTCGCGCGCGGCCTGCAGCGTGTCGGCAATGTCCTGGTCGCTGTGCGCGCTGGACATGAAGCCGGCCTCGAAGGCCGACGGCGCCAGATATATCCCGCGTTCAAGCATGCCGTGGAAAAAGCGGTTGAACATCGCGGTGTCGGTCGCCGTGGCCTGCGCGAACGTCTCGACGTTCTCTGCGGTGAAGAACAGGCCGAACATGCCGCCGAGGCGCGTGGTACTGAAGGGCACGCCCTCGCCGTCGGCGACCGCCTGCAGTCCGTCGCAGAGCAGTCGGGTGCGGCTGGCCAGCGTGTCGTGGAAGCCGGGCGCCTGCACCAGTTCCAGCACGGCCAGGCCCGCGGCCATGGCCACCGGATTGCCGCTCAGCGTGCCGGCCTGATAGATCGGGCCGGACGGCGCCACCTGTTCCATCAGATCGCGTCGACCGCCGTAGGCACCCACCGGCATGCCGCCGCCGATGATCTTGCCGA
>DASUJJ010000309.1:0-11106 GCA_036279335.1 Dyella sp. | reverse complement strand
CAGGGCAAGGGCCTGATGCCGGACGGCACCTCGCGCTTCTCGATCAACGGCAAGACCATCCTGCACTACATGGGCACCAGCACGTTCTCCGAGTACACCGTGCTGCCGGAGATCTCGCTGGCCAACATCTCCAAGAGCGCGCCGCTGGACAAGGTGTGCCTGCTCGGTTGCGGCATCACCACCGGCATCGGCGCGGTGCTCAACACCGCCAAGGTCGAGCCGGGGTCCACCGTGGCTGTGTTCGGCATGGGCGGCATCGGCCTGTCGGTGGTGCAGGGTGCGGTGATGGCCAAGGCCTCGCGGATCATCTGCGTGGACCTGAACCCGTCCAAGTGGGAGATGGCCAAGGCACTGGGCGCCACCGACTTCGTCAACCCGAAGGACTACCCGGATACGCCGATCCAGCAGGTCATCATCGACATGACCAACGGCGGCGTCGATTACTCGTTCGAGTGCATCGGCAACGTCCACGTGATGCGCTCGGCGCTGGAGTGCTGCCACAAGGGCTGGGGCGAATCGACCATCATCGGCGTGGCCGGCGCGGGGCAGGAGATCTCCACCCGGCCGTTCCAGCTGGTCACCGGCCGCGTGTGGCGCGGCTCGGCGTTCGGCGGCGTCAAGGGCCGCTCGCAGCTGCCCGGTTACGTCGATCGCTACATGAAGGGCGAGATCAAGATCGACGAGATGATCACCGAGGTGATGCCGTTGGAAGACATCAACCGCGCCTTCGAGCTGCTGCACGCCGGCAAGGTGATCCGTTCGGTGATCCAGTTCTGACATGCGTCGGGCCGTCGCCCTGCTGCTGAGCGCCCTGCTGGCCACGCCATGTGCGTGGGCGCAGGAGCAGGCGCAGGGCGGTGGCCGGCAGATCGCCTCGTTGGTGGTGTCGCCTGTGGAGCTGGTCGAGCTGGCCCCGCCCGACCAGCGCTACGACGAAGCCGCCGATGCGGCACGCGCGCAGATGCTGGGCAGGCGCATTCGCGCCGCGCTCGAAAAATCGCACCGCTATCGCCTGATCGACGCCGGCACGCCGCCGTACCGCTACAGCGATTGCGAGGCCTGCCTGGCCGACTGGGCGCGCGCCCAGGGTGCCGACTTCGCGCTGGTGACCTGGGTACAGAAGGAGAGCCGGCTGATCGTGATGATCAACATGGCGCTGATCGACGTGGCGCATCCGGATCGTCCCGCCGCCGGCGGCTCGATCGACCTGCGCGGCGATACCGATGAAACCTGGCTGGCCGGTGCCGGCCAGCTGCTCGACCGGACCGTGGGCGTGCAACTTTCGCCGTGAGCGTGAGCGCCCCGGTCCCTTGGCGGTTCGGCGCCGCGCCTCGCGGGGCCCGGCATCAGCCGTGAACGCACCACTCGCTGGCGGTCCTGCCATCGAGTTCCCTTCATCCACCCTCACTGGAGGTCACACCATGGCAAACGTTTCGATCCACCCCGCCGTCGATCACGGCGTCAAACCGGGCAAGGACCACTTCGCCGGAGGCACGCTCACCTGCCTGTGCGCCGACAAGCCGGTGAAGGTGAAAGTGGATGCGCAGACTGCGCACAACCACGTCTGCGGCTGCAGCCGATGCTGGAAACCCAAGGGTGCCGTGTTCTCCCAGGTGGCCGTGGTCTCGCGTGACAAGGTGAAGGTGCTGGAGAACGGCGACAAGCTGGCCATCGTCGACCCCAGCGCGGTGATCCAGCGTCACGCCTGCAAGGGCTGCGGCGCCCACATGATCGGCCGCATCGAGAACAAGGACCATCCGTTCTACGGCCTCGATTTCGTGCACACCGAGCTGTCGAAGGAAGACGGCTGGGCCGCGCCGGGCTTTGCCGCATTCGTCTCCTCGATCATCGAATCGGGCTACAACCCGGCTGGCATGGACGCAGTGCGCGGTCGGCTCAACGAGCTCGGCCTGCCGCCGTATGACTGCCTCTCGCCGGCGCTGATGGATGCCATTGCCACGCACACCGCCAAGGCCAAGGGCACGCTGTGCAAGGGCGCCTGAATCGGGGCCGTATCGCCAAGGCCTGGACATGCACGCACATTCGGGATGACCGATTGATGCCTGCCATCGAGCCCACTGTGCAGGCAGGCTCCCCCGCCCGGCGCGTCATGCGCGCCGGGCGTTTTTGCGCCCTCGTATCCGCCCTGGCGTTGAGCGTGCCGGCGTGGGCGGATCGCCCGGTGAAGCAGCTTCGCGAAGTGAAGGTGATCGCCATCGCGCCGCTGCCCGGCTTCGAGGTGCCGCCGCTGCACATTCCGCTCAACGTGCAGAGCGCGCAGGCCGACGACATGGCGCAACTGCACGGCCAGGCGATCACCGACCTGCTGCAGTCCAGCTTCCAGGGCGTCAACGTCACCCAGTCGCAGGGCAATCCGTGGCAGGGCAACCTGATCTTCCACGGCTTCACGCTGTCGCCGCTGCTGGGCTCGCCCTCGGGCATCTCGGTGTACTTCGACGGCGTGCGCCAGAACGAACCCTTCGCCGAGACGATGAACTGGGAGTCGGTGCCCGACTTCGCCGTGCGCGACGTGGAGCTGGTGCCCGGTTCCAACCCGCTGTACGGCCTCAACACGCTGGCCGGCGCGCTGCTGATGACCAGCAAGAGCGGCTTCACCGATCCGGGCGGCACGGTAAACGTGTCCGGCGGATCGTGGGGCCGGCTGCAGGCCGACGCGGACTTCGGCACGCACAGCCGCCGCACGGCGATCTACGTGGGCGCGGCCAGCGACTACGAACGCGGTTGGCGCGACTACTCGCCCAGCCGCGTGCAGCAGGCTTTCGTGCGCGGCGACTGGCGGCCTGACGAAAACACCTCGCTGATGCTCAGCTACACCGGCGCGATCGGACGGCTGTCCGGCACGCAGTCGCTGCCGGTGGAGTGGATCGACACGCCCAGGGCCGGCTTCACCTGGCCTGACAACTTCCATAACCGGCTCAACGCCTTCACGGTGCAGGGCACGCGCCAGCTCGGCGCCGGCTGGGCGGTGCAGGCCAACGGCTACCTGCGCCTGTCGCGCAGCCAGAGCTTCAACTCCAACACCAACGACTTCGCCGCCTATGATCCGGCCGCCGACGGCCCGCTCGGCTACGCGGTCGACGGGCCGTTCGATCCGGCCTCGATCGGCCAGTTCTGGTACGCCGGCGTGAGCCCGGCGTACGACCCTGCCAAGCCCGCCGCGACGATCAACAACGTGCCGGCGAGCAACGTGCTCGGTCACGTGCGCACCCGCGGCTACGGCGTCTCGCTGCAGGCGGTGGACAGCCAGCCGCTGGCCGGTCACGACAACCAGCTCACCGCGGGCGTGAGCCTGGACGTCGGCGCCAGCGGCTTCACCCAGTACACGCAGCCGGCGTACTTTCCGCTGGATCCGGCGCAGCGCGGCGCGGCGATCGGACTGGCGCCGTTCGGTGCGCAGGCGCTGACCGATGCCGGTGCCACCAACCGCAGCGTGGGCTTGTACGCGGTGGACGTGCTGGCGCTCACCGAGGCGCTGCACTTGAGCGCGGGTGGCCGCTACAACCTCGGCCGGCTCGCGGTGATCGATCGCTCCGGCCGCGAGCCGGACATCAACGGCGCGCAGCGCTTTCACCGCTTCAATCCCAGCCTCGGCATTGCCTGGTCGATCACGCCGGCGCTGGGTGTCTACGCCAATTACGACGAGGGCATGCGCACGCCCACGCCGATCGAGTTCGAGTGCGCCGACCCCGCCGCGCCGTGCGCGTTGCCCAACGACTTCACCGGCGATCCGCCGCTCAAGCCGGTAGTGGTGCGCACGCTCAGCGGCGGCCTGCGCGGCAGCCTCGCCGGGGATCACCTGCGCTGGAACCTGTCGCCGTACCTGAGCCGGGCCAGCAACGACATCCTCACCGTGTTCACCGGCGGCGGCGCGCAGGGTTATTTCGCCAACGTGCCGAGCACGCGTCGCGCAGGCGTGGACATGGGCCTGGGCGGCGTATCGGGGCGGCTGGAGTGGCAGGCCAACCTGAGCCTGGTGCGCGCCACCTACGGCGCGGCCTTCGAGACGGTGAGCGAGGCCAATTCCAGCGCCGACGACGACGGCGCGATTCGGGTGCGCCGCGGCGATCGCCTGCCCGGCGTGCCGGCGCGGCTGTTCAACCTTTCGGGTGAATACCGGCTCTCGCCGCAGTGGTCGTTCGGCGCCAACCTGCGCGCCTATTCCGGCCAGTACGCAGTGGGTGACGAAAACAATGCCGACCGGCACGGCGCGCAGCCCGGCTACGCGGTGGTGTCATTGGATCTGCATTACCGCCCCAGCCGGGCGCTGTCGTTCTTCGCCAGCGTGGACAACCTGTTCGACCGGCGCTACGTCAATGGCGGTCAGCTCAGCAGCAACGTGTTCGATGCGCCGGGCCGGCTGCTGGATGCCCGCGGTCCCGGTACGCCGACGCTGTTCGTCTCGCCGGGGGCGCCGCGTTCGTTCCTGCTCGGCGTGAGCTACGCCTTCGGCGGTGCAGCGGGCGACGGCTGATGGCGGTCAGCCGGGCAGCACGATGTGGTGTTTGCGGATCTTGCGGTACAGCGTGTTGCGGCTCACCCCGAGCGTGGCCGCGGTGCGGCTGATGTTCCAGTGCATGCGCTCGAGTTCGTGCATCAGCGCGTCGCGCTCGGCGGTGCGCAGCGGTCCGACCGTGTCGTCGTCATGGCGCATCTCGGCAGGCGCATGGCTGACGGGGTCGCGCGGCGGCGGCCGGAATTCGCGTCCCAGATGTTCCACCCCGATCGCCGCACCCTCGCCGCACAGCGCCGCCGCGGTGCGCAGCACGTTGCGCAGCTGGCGGATGTTGCCCGGCCACGGGTAGGCCAGCAGACGATCCATTGCCGCATCGTCAACGCGCGGCGGCTCGCCGTCGGGGCGCTCCTCGCGCAGCAGGGTGTGGATCAGCTCGCGCTTGTCGGTGCGCTCGCGCAGCGGCGGCAGCTCCAGCGTGATGCCGTTGAGGCGGTAGTAGAGGTCTTCGCGGAACGTGCCAGCCTGCACCATCGCCAGCAGATCGTGGTGGCTGGCGCTGATCACGTGCAGGTCCACCGGAATCGCCGCATCGCCGCCCAGCGGCACGATTTCGTGTTCCTCCAGCACGCGCAGCAGGCGCGTCTGCAGCGCCAGCGGCATGTCGCCGATCTCGTCCAGGAACAGCGTGCCGCCGCTGGACTGGCGGATCTTGCCCACGTGGCCCTCGCGCGCGGCGTCGGTGAACGCACCGCGGGTGTAGCCGAACAGCTCGCTCTCGATCAGCGCCTCGGGAATGGCCGCGCAGTTCACCGCCACGAAGGGTTTCTCGGCCCAGCTGCTGGCCCGGTGCAACGCCTTGGCGAACACTTCCTTGCCGGTACCGGTGGCACCCTGCAGCAGGATCGGCACGCGCCGGCCAAACAGCTGCCGGCCGCAGCTGAGGTTGTGCAGCATCCGTGGATCGCCGCCCACGTGGCGGCGCAACGGCGTGGGCTCGGCCGGCGCTGAACGGCACGGATGGCTGGCCATCGTGCGCTGTCCCTGCGGCGCACGCGCGTTGGCAAAAAAGCGCCGCCCGTAGGCGAGGTCGCGCATCGGCCACAGTGTCGTCGGCTCGGTGGCCGCGCGCTGCTCCAGGGTGGCGAAATCCAGCGGCAGGATGCTGTCGATGCCGCGTCCCACCAGCTGCTCGCGCGTGCTCATGCCCAGCTGCACGATGGCTGCATCGTTGACGGCGAGGATCTTGCCGCTTGCATCCACGGCCATCAGCGCCTCGTGCAGCAGGCCGACGAACTCGGCGCGGCTGTGGAAGCGCAGCACCCAGGCGTCGCGGAAGCGGCTGAGGAAGTGGCATCGTGCGATCAGGTTGGCCGACATGCTGACCAGGGCCATCGTGTGGCTCTGCACCAGGCGGGTGTCGCTGGTGCTGGCGGCGGAGGCGTCGAGCACGGCCAGCACCTCGCCGTCGACGTCGAGTATCGGCGCGCCGCAGCACGAGAGCGCCGCGTTGTAGCGGCGAAAATGCTCGCCGCCATAGACGGTGACCGGCGTGCGTTCGGCGATCGCGGTGCCCAGGCCGTTGGTGCCTTCGTTCTGCTCGCTCCACACCGCGCCCACCCACAGGCCGGCGCCGCGGAAATGGCGTTTGGCCCCCGCGTCGGTGATCGCGCTGAGCACCACCGCCTCGGCGTCGCTCAGGATCACCGCATAGCCCGAGCCGGCGATCTGTTCGTAGAGGTTTTCCATCTCCGCGCGCGCCACGCCGAGCAGTTCGCCCAGCGTCTCCTGCCGGGCGCGCACCGAGGCAGCATCGAGCACCACCGTATGCCGCTCGGCGTCCGGCTCCATGCTGTATCGGTTGAGGCAGCGCTCCCACGACTTGGCCACGTGCGGCAGCACCTGGCTGGTGCCGATGCGGGCCTGCAGGAGCCGCGCGATCCGCGAGGAGGGCTGGCTGGCCGAAAGGGCATTGTTCATGACCGTGACTCCATCGGGCCATGGGCGCCGCCGCCCGGTGGATACGCCGGCGCACCATGCAGGAATTCGAGGATCGCGCTCGCTTGCACATGTCGCAAACTGCACCGCAGCATCCTCGGCGGCCGACTGCATGGTCCGCGTGAAGCATTTGGCACGGCATGGCACGGTTGCGTTGCGCCACAAAAGCAACACTTGACCAGCCAACGGCCCTGTCGCGGCGTCTGGCGCACTGGCCCGGCTTTTGCGTGGTCGTGCCTGGTGTTGCGCGCGGGCACGGAAGGTGGACATGACCGGCATCCACGTTACGCAGCGGTTCGATCGCCCGGCCGAGGCCGTATGGGCGGTGGTGGGAGATTTTGGCGGCCTGCACCGCTGGCACCCGCAGGTGCGCCGGCTCGACCTGTCATGGGAGGGGCGAATCCGCACCCTGCATCTGGCCGACGGCGGCCGGGTGGTGGAGCGGCTGGAGGCACGCAACGAGGCGGCCTGCCGCTGCGTCTATGTGCTGGTCGACGGCTCGCTGCCGCTGCACGCCTGTCGCACGACCCTCGCGGTGCATCCGCACGGGGCCAGCTGCGAGGTGGACTGGTCGTGCGATTACGAGCCGCTGGGCGACGGCGGGCCGGCCGCCGCGCAAGCGATGCGCACGCTGTACGACGAGGGGCTTGCCGCGCTGGCGCGGGCGCTGGCGGAGCGCTGAGCGATCGCGCCGGGGTTGTTCGCCACCCTTGCAGCACGATTCGCGCCGAGCGACCCGTCGGCAGCGCCCACGCCCCGCCTGCGGCATCGCGGGTGTCGTGGCTGCCGCCGCGCCGATTGGCCACGACAGTGACCCGGGCATGCGCGAGCGGACGCGCGTGGCGTCTGGCGCGCGGAACCTCCCGTCGGCCGGCACCCGGGCTATCCGCGCCCGTCCCGAGGCTGCGGCACTTGCGTGCATATCCCCGTCACCCGGTCCGCGGTAACGTGCGCACTGGGCAGGCGCGATTGGGCGTCGTTGAAAGGGAGTGCTTCATGACCTCACGTTATTCGGGACCGTGGCTGGCCGCCTTGTGCGCCCTGGCACTGGCGATGCCGGCCGCTGCGCAGTCGCGTGCCGACGACCCTGCGCCGGTGGGAGACCAGCCGGCCGGGCCCATCGTGCCGCCGACGACCGCACAGGATTTCACCGCCACGCAGCTGGACAGCGTCATTGACGGCAGCTGGCGTCCGGCCGCCGAGCGCGCGCGCGACCGCTATCGACATCCCAAGCAGACGCTGCAGTTCTTCGGCGTGCGGCCGGACCAGACCGTGGTGGAGATCACGCCGGGCGGTGGCTGGTACAGCGCGATCCTGGCGCCGCTGCTGCGCGACAACGGCCAGTACATCGCGGCCGTGTCCGCACCGCCGCCGGGCAAGCCCGCCAGCGACACGCTGCAGCGGCGCTTCGCCACCGATCCGGCCATCTACGGCGAGGCGAAAATCGTCACCTTCGACTCCAAGGCCCCGGTATTCGGCCCGCCTGGCAGCGCCGACGTGGTGCTGACCTTCCGCAATGTGCACAACTGGGTGATGGCCGACACCGCGCCGGCGATGTTCAAGGCATTTTTCACCGTGCTGCGTCCGGGCGGCGTGCTTGGCGTGGTCGACCATCGTGCCGCCAATGGCGCCTCGCTGGACGCCGTGAAGGCGAGCGGTTACCTGCCCACCGCCAGCGTGGTGAAGCTGGCCACCGATGCCGGCTTCACGCTGGAGGAATCGAGCGAGATCAACGCCAACCCGGCCGATAACAAGGACCACCCCAAGGGGGTGTGGACGCTGCCGCCCACGCTGGCGCTGGGTGACGTGGATCGGGCGAAGTACCAGGCGATCGGCGAGTCCGACCGCATGACGCTGCGCTTCGTCAAGCCGGCCGCGCCGGCCCCGGCTGCGTCGACCAACTGATCGGCAGCGCGTGCTGATTGCGCTGAACAAGCCGTACGGCGTGCTGTGCCAGTTCACCGACGCCGACGGCCGGCCCACGCTGGCCGACTACGTCGCGCAGAAGGGCGTCTACGCGGCCGGACGGCTCGACCAGGACAGCGAAGGCCTGCTGCTGCTCACCGATGACGGCGCCCTGGCGCACCGCATCACGGACCCACGGCACAAGCAGCCGAAGACCTATCTGGTGCAGGTGGACGGCGCGATCACCGACGCGGCGATTGCCGCTCTCGGCCAAAGCGTGGTGTTGAAGGACGGCCCCACGCTGCCCGCCGCTGCCGAGCATGCCACCGAGCCGGACTGGCTGTGGCCGCGCGATCCGCCGGTGCGCTTTCGCCAGGCGATCCCCACCAGCTGGCTGCGCATCACGCTGCGCGAAGGGCGCAACCGGCAGGTGCGCCGGATGACCGCGGCGGTGGGCTTTCCGACCCTGCGGCTGATCCGCGAGCGGATCGGTGGCCACGCGCTGGACGGCCTTGCTCCGGGCGCCACCCGCATTCTCTCCCGGTAGGAGCGCACCCTGTGCGCGAATGCTTTTGCTCCTGATCGATATCAAGGCCAAAAGCATTCGCGCACAGGGTGCGCTCCTACAGGGACGCGGCCAGCCCGAAGAACGCCTCGGCCGTTGCCGTGGTGTGCGCGGCCAGCGCCTCGAACGACTCGCCGCGGTCGCGCGCGATCTCCCCGGCGATGTGCCTGAGGTACATCGGCTCGTTGCGCCGATGTGCGGGCAACGGGCGTACCGTGCGCGGCAGCAGGTAGGGCGCGTCGGTCTCGATCATCAGACGGTTCGCCGGAATGGCCTTGACCAGTTCGCGCAGGTGAGTGCCGCGGCGCTCGTCGCAGATCCAGCCGGTGATGCCGATGTGGCAGTCCAGCGCGAGGTAGTCGCCCAGCGCTTCGGCGGTATCGGTGAAGCAGTGCACCACGGCGGCCGGCACCTTGTCGCGGTAGCGCCTGAGCAGGGCGAGGAAATCCCCGTGCGCGTCGCGCTGGTGCAGGAACAGCGGCTTGCCCAGCTCGGCGGCGATGCGCAGCTGGCGCTCGAACACGTCGCGCTGCACGTCGTGCGGTGAGTAGCTGCGGTGGTAGTCCAGCCCGGTCTCGCCCACCGCGCGTACCTGCGGGTGCGTCGCCAGCTCGCGCAGCAGCGCGTCGGTAGCGTCGTCGTAATCCACCGCGTGGTGCGGATGCACGCCGGCGGTGGCGTAGAGCACGCCCGGATGGGCCAGTGCCAAGATCAGCGCATCGCGACTGGCGTCGCGGCTGGCGCCGGTCACCATCATCCTCGTCACACCATGCGCCTGCGCGCGCGCCAGCACGGCGTCGAAGTCGTGGGCGAATGATTCGTGGGTGAGGTTGGCGCCGATATCGAGCAGCATCGCGGGTCCTGCGGCAGGCAAAGGCGTGATTGTCGCAAGCGATCGCGCCACGTGCGATGCCGCTGCCTAAACGCAGCGGCCGCCAAATACCCCATAGGCATTTTTCGAATTGACCCTCCGCGTTGCCGATGCCTAGTGTGAACCAGGTCACTGTCCTCTGGGGGAGGCAGCGGCCGCACGCTTCGGCTCCACGCACGCAGTCACGGCTGTGGTGGGCCGCTCAGGAATCTGTCGGGGGAAAACCATGCTTCAGAAGATACTCATCGGCGTCGCGTTGGCGGTGCTCGCCACGGGAGCCAACGCGGCTGGGCAGCAGGCCGACGCGCACGCTAGCTCGGTAACGGTAGAAGGCGTACAGGTAGCGATTTCGCCCAATGGCCGGCTCGTGGCTCCCACTGCAGAGCAGCGGGCAGCACTGTCGCGTGCCATGTTGCAGCAGCCCACCGTGGCATCTCCCAACGCCGGCGTCCTTGGCCAGCCGCGCGCACCGCGCAACGAGGCCGAGGCACGCGCCACGTTTCACAGGTTCAAACTTCGTAACGGACATAGCGCGGTGGGCATGGCCTTGCCCGAGGACCGGATGAGCAGCCTGGTGGCCGAGCGCCGTGTCGATGGCAGCCTCAGCGTCCATCACGCCGGCGATACGCCCAGCGCTCCGTCGTCGACGGAGGTGACGAAATGATCGCCCGGAACCGCTTGTTCAGCGCCCTTCTGGGACTCGGCTTGATTTTCATGGCGGGCCAGGTGTCGGCTGCCGATATCAGGATTTCCAATCAGGATGCCGGTACGGGCCAAGGCCTGGATGATCCGACGCCGGCCATGCCGGTGGGCGGCAATCCGGGTACCACGCGCGGCGAGCAGGCACAGATCGTGTTCAAGTTCGCCGCCGACATATGGGGCGCTGTCTTGCAGAGCGATGTGCCGGTGACGGTGAGTGCCAGCTTCGCCAAGCTCAGCTGCACGGCCAATGCCGGCACGCTCGGTTCGGCCGGCACCACCAACATCTTCTCGTTTGCCGCGCCGGCACCGCAGGGCGCTGTGGCCGATACGTGGTACCACTCGGCACTCTTTGACGCTCTTGCCCACGAGGATGCCGGCAACGGCGCGGCGGACATTCGCGCCCGCTTCAACGGTGCGCTCGGTTCTACCGGTTGCCTGGAGGGCGCCAGCTGGTACTTCGGTCTGGATGGCAAGCAGCCGGCCGGCAGCATCGACTTCCTCAACGTGGTGCTGCACGCGATGGCCCACGGCCTGGGCTTCTCCGGTTTCGGCAGCCTCACCACCGGCCAGCCGCTGCAGGGCAACGATGGCGTC
>DASUJJ010000308.1:0-19300 GCA_036279335.1 Dyella sp. | reverse complement strand
GCGAGTTCGACGCGCCGGCGCTGGTGGTCGCCACCGGCGGGCTGTCCATTCCGAGCATGGGCGCCACCGGGTTCGGCTACTCGCTGGCGCGGCAGTTCGGCCACACCGTGCTGCCGACCCGCGCCGGGCTGGTGCCGTTGACGCTCAGCGGAAAGCATCAGGAGCGCTATCAGGATCTGGCCGGGCTGGCCTTGCCGGTGAGCGAGGCGAAGCTGGGCAGGCGGGGTTTTCGTGCCGGCCTGCTGTTCACCCATCGCGGCCTCAGCGGGCCGTCGATCCTGCAGATTTCCAATTACTGGCAGCCCGGCGACGACCTGCGCGTCGACCTGTCGCCCGAGGTGGACGCCGGCGATTGGCTGATCGCCCAGCGCGCGGAACGACCCGCGGCCGAGCTCAAGACCGTACTGGGCGAGCTGCTTCCGAAGCGCCTGGCGCAGCGTCTGTGCGAGCTGTGGTTCGAGAGCAAGCCGATGCGCCAGTATCGCGAAGCCGAGCTGGCCGACATCGGCAAGCAGCTACACGACTGGCCCATCGTCGCCAGCGGCACCGAGGGTTATCGCACCGCCGAAGTCACGCTGGGCGGCGTGGACACCAACGGGCTGTCATCCACCACGATGGAGTCCAGGCGAGTGCCCGGCCTGTATTTCATCGGCGAGGTGGTGGACGTCACCGGCTGGCTGGGCGGCTACAACTTCCAGTGGGCCTGGGCGTCCGGCCACGCTGCGGGCGAAGCGGTCGGCTGACTCCGCCACATGGCCGCTATTCGCATTCATTGAACGCCGCCCGTGGTGTCATGCGCGGCTGATTCCCTGCAGGAGATTCCGCATGAAAGTCGGCTTTATCGGTCTGGGCGCCATGGGCAGCGCGATGGCGAGCAACCTGGTTTCCGCGGGCCACAGCGTGACGGTGTGGAACCGCTCGGAGGCGGCTTCCGCGCCGCTGGGCTCGCTGGGCGCCAAGGTGGTCAAGACGGCTGATCGCGCCGTGCTCGGCGATGCGGTGTGCTCGATGCTGGCGAACGACCAGGCGGTGCGCGCCGTGTTCCTCGACAGCAGCCTGCTCGATGCGATGGATCCCGGCACGGTGCACGTCAACCACGCCACCATCTCGGTGGCGCTGGCGCGCGAGCTGGCCGAGGCGCACGCGGCGCGCGGGCTCGAATACGTGGCCGCGCCGGTGTTTGGCCGTCCGGATGCCGCCGCTGCGGCCAGGCTCAACATCGTGGCGGCGGGCAAGGCGGCGGCGATCGACACCGTGCGCCCGCTGCTGGACGCGATGGGCGCCAAGGTGTGGCCGATGGGCGAGGCGCCCGAGCGCGCCAACGTGGTGAAGATCGCGGGCAACTTCATGCTCGCCGCCGCGATCGAAGCGATGGCCGAGGCCTCCGTACTGACCCGTGCGCATGGCGTGGGTGCCGCCGAGTTCCTGGAGGTGATGACCAGCACGTTGTTCGCCTCGCCGGCCTACCAGGGCTACGGCAAGCTGATCGCCGAGGAGCGCTACAGCCCGGCCGGCTTCGCCATGCCACTGGGCCTGAAGGACGTGGGGCTCGCGCTGAGCGCCGGCGAGACCACGCGCGTGCCGATGCCGTTCGCCGGCGTGCTGCGCGACAACTTCCTCGACGCGCTGGCGCACGGCGGTGAATCGCTGGACTGGTCGGCGCTGGCGCTGGTGGCGGCGCGTCGCGCTGGTCTGGATGAGGCCGGCAAGTAAGCGGAACGGACGCTCGGCCCGTGCGCGACATTTGCGCAGCCTTGCGGGTGACTGTCGGGGCTGAAGGCCCTCCCACAGGCATCCGAAAGCAGGCGCCTTCTGTGGGAGCGACTTCAGTCGCGACGCTTTTAATACGAGGCTGTCGGGGTGGATGTTCGGGCCGTCGGGGCTGAAGTCCCTCCTACAGGGATCCGCAAGCAGGGGTTTTCTGTCCGCTGCGGAAGCGACCTGTGGGAGCGACTTCAGTCGCGACGCTGTTGCTCTTGAGCTGGCGATTGCCACAACGCGGCCCCACGATGGCACCCGTTGCCCCGCAACCCCATCAGCCCCGTCGCCGCTGCAGCAGCCAGGCATCCAGCTGATTGGCGAACGCCTGGCGATCGCGCGGATGGAATGCAGAGGGGCCGCCGGTATCCACGCCGGTGCCGCGCAGCTCTTCCATGAAGTTCCGCATGGATAGTTGCTGGGCGATGCTCTCGGGCGTGAACGGCACGCCGCGCGGATTCACCGCCTGGGCGCCCTTGTCGAGCACCTGCGCGGCGAGCGGGATGTCCTGCGTCACCACCAGGTCGCCCGATGCCACGCGCCGCACGATCTCGTCGTCCGCCACGTCGAAGCCGCCCGCGACCTGCATGCTGCGCACGTAGCGCGAGGGCGGCGTGCGCAGCGCGTGATTGGCGACCAGGGTGACGTGCACCTGCGCACGCTCGGCGGCGCGGAACAGGATCTCCTTCACCGGCACCGGGCAGGCGTCGGCATCCACCCAGATCTGCGCCTCGCTCACGCGGGCGTCCAGCGCAGGGTGCCGTCGACGATGGTGTTAGTGCGTCCGCCGACCCACACCGCGCCGTCGGCGTCGATGCGCACGAGCAGGCGCGCGTCGTAGCCGATCTCGCGGCCCTGGCTCACCGCGTAGCCGCGCGCCAGCGGGCCGTGCGGTTCGGCGTGGGCGAGCCAGGCGGCGAGCAGGCCGTTGGCTGCGCCGGAGGCGGGGTCTTCGGCAATGCCCGCGCCCGAGGCGAGCGCGCGCACCGCCAGTTGGTAGTCGCCGGTGGACGACGCGCTGCGGGCGAACGCGCAGATGCCCATGCCGTCGCTGGCACGGCCCAGCTCGCCGATGGCGACGTGATCGGGCTGCCAGCTGCGCAGGGCGGCTTCGTCGGCGCACTCGACCACCCACCAGCGGCGCCCGCCGTCGACCAGCGCCGGGGCGAGTCCGCCTGTGGCCACGCCGGCGAGGGCAGGGTGCAGCAGCGGGTGCGCGTCGATGCCGCTGGCGAGTACGGCGGCGGCCGGCGAACGCAGCAGCAGCTGGCGATCGTCGCCATCGCCTTCCACGCGGATCGGCAGCACGCCGGCCTGGCACTCCTGCCACAGCAGGCCATCGCGCGGCGCGGCGATGCCGCATGCGAGCGCGGCGTGCGCGCTGCCCACGCTGGGATGGCCGGCGAAGGCGATCTCCTTGGTCGGCGTAAACATGCGCACGCGGTAGCTGGCCGTGGGCTCGGTCGGCGGCAACAGGAAAGTGGTTTCCACCAGGTTGGTCCAGCGGGCGAAGCGCTGCATCTGCGCGTCGCTCCAGCCGCGGGCGTCAGTGACCACGCCCAGGTGATTGCCGCCGCCGAGGCTGGCGGCGAAGACGTCCAGATGCAGGTAGCGAAAGGTGTCCATCGGGCTCGATCCGGCGCGACCGGCGCCTTGGGTCGGCCATGATAGCCGCGCCGTGGTGCCGTCCGATCCCGTGTGATGGCCTGGACCGCGGCGCGGGCGAAGCATCCTGCGCATACCGCTCTTCCTCACCCTCACCCTCGCCGGCATGCCGCAGCGAGCCGGTCGACAGCATGCGCGATGCCCGCCAAGATGTTCGCAAGTCTCGACAACCGATGGACACCATGACGATCACCCTCATCATTCTCGCCGTGACCTGCGTGGTCTCATTCATGGCACTCAACAACGGCAAGCTGATGAACGACCTGCTGCTGTGGCCGCCGGCCATCCAGCGCAGCCGCGAGTACTACCGGCTGGTCACCTACGGCCTGGTACATGCCGATTTCGGCCACCTGCTGTTCAACATGCTCACGCTGTTCTTCTTCGGGCGGATCATGGAAAGCTTTTTCACGGCGAGCCTGGGCTCGCTGGGCTTTCTTCTGTTCTACATGGGTGGGCTGGTCGTCTCGATCCTGCCGACCTATCTGAAGAATCGGAACAACGCGGCCTATCGAAGCCTGGGCGCGTCGGGCGCGGTATCGGCGGTGCTGTTTGCCTTCGTGCTGCTGGCGCCCTGGTCGCGCATCTACGTGTTCGTGATTCCGCTGCCGGCGATCATCTACGCGGTGCTCTACACCGCCTATTCGATCTACATGGACAAGCGCGGCCAGGACAACGTGAACCACAGCGCGCATCTGTGGGGTGGGGCGTATGGCGTGGCCTTCACGCTGCTGTTGGAGCCAAGGGTGTTGACTCACTTCCTCTACGCGCTGGCACATCCCGGCGCCGGCTGATTCAAGGAGATTCCGTGCCCGCTGCGCTTGCGCCCGATGCGCCACTGTTCATTGTTCTCAACCAGGCCTCCGGCAGCGGCGATGCGGATCTCGTGGAGGCGTCGATCCGCGACAGCCTCGGCGCCCGCCGTCGCGAGTACGAGATGCTGCGCGCGAATGATCCGGCGCAGCTGCCGCAACTGGCCGCACGCGCGGTGCAACGAGCCCAGGAAAGCAACGGCGCGGTAATCGTCGTCGGCGGCGATGGCACCATCAACGCCGTGACCCAGGCGGTGCTGCCGCACGGCGTACTGTTCGGCGTGCTGCCGCAGGGCACGTTCAATTTCTTCGGGCGCTGTCACGGGCTGCCGCAGGGCGATCCGGGCGCGGGCATCCTGGCCTTGCTCGACGCGACCGAGCAGCCCGTGCAGGTAGGCACCGTCAACGGCCGCGCGTTTCTGGTCAACGCAAGTCTCGGGCTCTATCCGGAGTTGCTCGAACAGCGCGAGGAAGCCAAGCAGCGTTTCGGGCGGCATCGGCTGGTGGCGCTGGGCGCCGGCCTGCGCACCTTGCTGGGCCGCTTCCCCCGGCTGCGCCTCATGATGCGAGGCGATGCGCCGGCGCGCGAACTGGTCGCCATGACGCTGGTGGTCGGCAACAACCGGTTGCAGCTGCAGAAGATCGGCATCGAGCAGGCCGCCAAGGTCGAGCAGGGCCGGCTGGTGGGCATTGCGGTGCGCCCGGTGGGCCGCTGGTCGCTGGTGCTCATGGCGATGCGCGGCATGCTTGGTCACCTCGGCGAACAGGAACGGGTGGAGAGTTTTTCCTTCACCGAGCTGGTGGTGAACATTCCTCTTCGGCGCAAGATCACGCTGGCGCTGGATGGGGAAATCAGCAGGCTCACGCTGCCGCTGCGTTTCGAGATCTCGCCGCGCCCGCTGCGGCTGCTGGTTCCTCGTGACGCGGTGCCGGAGCAGGCGGATTGAGCGTGCTGCTGCACATCTCCGATCCGCACTTCGGCACCGAGCGGCCTGAAGTCGCGGCGGCGCTGCTGCGGCTGGCGGCGGAGCTGGCGCCCGAGCGCATCGTGCTTTCCGGTGACATCACCCAGCGCGCGCGCCACGCGCAGTTCGCCGCGGCGCGCGCATTCGTCGATGCCTTGCCGGCGCCCGCACTGGTCATCCCCGGCAATCACGACATCCCCCTGTTCAACCTGTGGGCCCGCGTGCACTCGCCGTATGGCCATTTCCAGCGCGCGTTCGGTGCGGCGCTGGAGCAGGAATGGGCATCGCCCGACTGGCTGATTCTTGCCATCAACACCACGCGCTGGTGGCGCCACAAGGACGGCGAAGTGTCTGCCGCGCAGGTGCACCGCGTGGCCGAACGACTGGCCCAGGCCAGCCCGGGCCAGGTGCGCGTGGTGGTGACCCACCAGCCGATGCTGGTGACGCGCCCGCGCGACGAGCGCAACCTGCTGCACGGCCATCAGCGTGCGGCCGACGCGTGGCTGCAAGCCGGCGTGGACCTGCTGCTGGGTGGCCACATCCACCTGCCGTACGTGCGCCCGCTGCGACCGGAAGGCGGCTCCAGTGCACACGTGGTGCAGGCGGGGACGGCGGTGTCGCACCGGGTGAGGGGTGACGTTCCCAACTCGGTGAACGTCCTGCGGCGCGAGCGCGGCACGCGCGTCTGCGTGGTGGAGCGCTGGGACTACGACGCCACCGTCGACCGATTCGCCACGCGGGAATCGCACATGCTCGCCTGCGCTCATTGAACCGATCGCCCGCCCGGCCATGCGGCACCTGCGCATGACAGCCATGGACGAGCGCGCAATACTCGAAACATGGTCATCGCGGTCCTGCTGGAACCAAGGCGATTGAAGGTTCCTTCCAGATCGTGAATCCACCGATCACCGCAGGAGAGAAACGCAATGGCAATGACACGCAAGTCCGCCGCGAAGAAATCCGCGGCAAAAAAATCCACCGTGGCCAAGAAGGCCGCAGCCAAGTCCGCCGTAACGAAGAAGCCGGCCGCCAGCAAGGCCGTCGCGAAGAAGTCCGTGGCGAAGAAGGCAGTCGCCAGGAAGACGGCCGCCAGCAAGGCACCGGCCAAGAAGGCTGCCGCCCAAAAAGCGGCGGTCAAGAAGGCCGCCGTGAAAAAAATGCCGGCCAGCAAGGCGACGAAAAAGTCTGCCGTGAAAAAGGCGGCGGTAAAGAAAGTGGCAGTGAAGAAGGTCGCCGCGAAGAAGGTCGCAGCCAAGAAGGTGGCCGGGAAGTCACCCAGCGCGAAAGTGGCGCCGAAAAAGACGGCGTTGAAAAAATCCGCCGGTGGCAAGGCCGCGGCAAGGCAGGGCGCTTCCCGCAAGGCAGTCCCCGCCGGTGCCGCATCGCGCAAGCCCGCCGTGAAAAAAACGGCGGCTCGGCCCGTCGTGGCGCCGCGTTCAGCAGCCGGCAAGTCGGCAACGCCGGGCAAGACGGCGAAGCCACCCGTGGCGACCAAGGCTCCGCCGAAGCACGCGGCTGCGACCAAGCCCGCTCCAGCGACGCCTGGTGCCAAGCGTGCGGCGTTGGCCGACAAGCCGGCCGAAGCCGCGCCGATCAAGCACATCAGCCCGGAAGAGGCGGTTGCGCACATCCAGGCCTTGCTCGATGCCAAGCACGAGCGCGATCGACAGGGGCCGACCTGGCCGGGTGCCGAACAGGCCGCTCATCCTTCGGGCACGGGTCCGGTGCCCGCCAGTGGACCGGTGTCGCCGACCACGGCACCGGCAGCCGTCGCGCATGAACGGGGCGACCAGGGCAAGCGCGGCAAGAGCTAAGCCGAGGCCAGGCAAATCAGGGCGCATTCATCGGCTGCGACTAGCGTGAGCTCCGGTCGCATGTTGCGCCCTTGCGCTTCCGGAGCGGTGTCATGAACAAATGGTTGCTGGGTGGAGCCGTGGTGCTGGTGTCCTCGCTGTTGAGCGGCTGCTATGTCGAGCCAGGCTACGGATACGTGCGCAACGGCTACGGCGGCGATGCCTATTACGGCCGCAGCACCACCGTGTACGACGACGGCTACTATTCGGGCGGCTATTACTCGCCCGACTACTACGGCGGCTACGGCTATCCGGGTGGTGTCAGCATCGGCATCGGGACGACGTGGTACGGCGGCTCGCATCGGGACGATGGCTACCGCCGCGGTCACCGTGACAGGCATGACCATGACCGCCGCGGCGAGTATCGCGGCGGCGAGCGCGGCGAGCGACACGGAGGTCGTGGCGGTCATGGTGACGGCGGTGGTTCGCATGGTGACCGAGGCGCGTGGAGCGGTCGATCGCGCGATTCCGGTCGCGGCAGCGAGCGCTCCGATGGCGGGCGCCGCGGCGATCGACATTCGCGCGGTCGTGATGATGACCGTCGCTGAGCGGCCTCTCCCCAAGCTCCGGCGGCGCCGTTCCCATGCACGCCGGGATGACGGGCGGGCAAGGCCTCTGGTCGGGGTTCGCTGAGACACGATGGGTGCGACGGATCGCGATCGGCGTACGTCCTTGATGCCTGAGCCGCAGGCTCATCGCACCACCCTGCGACGCCTCTGCCGTCTCGGCGCGGTTCTGCTGATCGGCGCCGCGGCCAGTGGCTGCGCCAGCGTGCGTTACTACGGACACGTGGCGCGTGGTCAGCTGCAGATCCTCAGCCGGCGCGAGCCGCTTGCCGAGGTCATCGCCGATCCGGGTACCCCTGATCCGACGGCTCGACGTCTCACCATGGCGATGCATGCACGCACTTTTGCCTCGGCCGCGATGAAGCTTCCGGACAACCGCAGCTACACCAGCTATGTCGCGCTGGATCGTCCCTACGTGGCGTGGAATGTCTTCGCCGCGCCGCGCTTTGCGGTGGAAGCGGTGCCGCAGTGTTTTCCGTTTGCCGGCTGTGTCGCCTATCGCGGCTATTTCCGGAAATCTCTGGCCGAGCAGCGGGCGGCGCAGCTGCGCGGGCAGGGGCTGGACGTGTGGGTGGGGCCCGTGCCGGCGTATTCGACGCTGGGCTGGTTCGCCGATCCGATCCTCAGTTCGATGATGCGCTGGGACGACGACGAGCTGGCCGGCACGATCTTCCACGAGCTGGCGCACCAGCGTGTCTACGCCAAGGGCGACACGGCCTTCAACGAGTCGTTCGCCACCTTCGTGGAGCGCGAGGGAGTGCGGGAGTGGCGGCAGTCGCGCGGCCTTCCGCCACCGGCCGGGGACGGGCAGGCGATCGAGGCGGGCTTTACCGCGCGCGTGCTCGAGCTGCGCGAGCGCTTGCGCGCCGATTACGCGCGTGGTGGCGGCGAGGCGGCGTTGCAGGCGCGCAAGCGCGCTGACATCGCCGCCTTCCGCCGCGACTATGCCGTCTGGCGCGATCGTGAATTCCCCGGCGACCACCGCTACGACGCCTGGGTCGCCGCGCCCATCAACAATGCCCGGCTGCTGCCGTTCGGGCTGTACGACCGCTGGACGGGCGCCTTTGCCGCGCTGTTCCGCGACGCAGACCGGCAGTGGGAGGCCTTCTACCGGCGCGTGCGGGAGCTGGCGCAGCGTCCGCCGGCCGCGCGCCGAGATGCCCTGCAGGCCCTGGAGGCGCAGAACACGGCCCAGCGCCGGCCTGCCGGCGAACGCGCGCTCGTTGGTTTTTCGTCAAGTGAAGCGGCGCGCCCGCAAGAAAACGCGGCTTACCCGGACGGCAGCTGAATCTTTTCGAGGGGCCCCTTGAACTTCCCGGGCGCGCACCACACAAAGGAGTCGTATCGCCGTGACGGCGACAGGAAGTGGTCCAGAACAACGGGCCACTGAGGGGTCGGCCCCTTCCTCCCCCGGATCGCCGACCTGACAAACCCCGGCTAGCCCTCCCCTGGCTGCCGGGGTTTTTTTATGTCCGCGGCGCGGTTCGCGCGGATAATCGCAGCCTTGCCCGCACGGACCCGCTGATGATCATTCGCTCGATGCTGGACACCGACCTGTACAAGTTTTCGATGATGCAGGTGGTGCTGCACCAATACCCGGGTGCCGAGGTCGAGTACCGCTTCAAGTGCCGCACTCCCGGCGTCGACCTGGTGCCGTACATCGACGAGATCCGCGACGAGCTGAGACAGCTGTGCACGCTGCGCTTCACCGAAGACGAGCAGGAGTACCTGCGCGGCTGGCGCTACATCAAGAGCGATTTCGTGGATTTCCTGGGGCTGTTCCAGCTCAACGCCAAGTACGTGGAGATCGCGCCGTCGGACCGGGCCAACGGCGAGATCGAGATCCGCATCCGCGGGCCGTGGCTGCACACCATCCTGTTCGAGGTGCCGCTGCTGGCGATCGTCAACGAGGTCTACTTTCGCAACACGCAAGCGCAGCTCGACCTGTCGGTGGGGCGCGAGCGGCTGGCCGCAAAGATCGCCCTGCTTCGCGACACGCCCGGCTACGCCGATTGCCGCATTGCCGACTACGGCACGCGCCGGCGGTTCTCCCGCACCTGGCACGAGGAGGTGGTTACCACGCTGCGCGATCGGCTGGGCCCGCAGCTGGCCGGCACCAGCAACGTGGCGCTGGCCAGGCAGCTGGGCCTGACCCCGCTGGGCACGCTGGCGCACGAGTACCTGCAGGCGCACCAGGCGCTGGGGCCGCGGCTGCGCGATTCGCAGGTGGCCGCGCTGCAGGCGTGGGCGCGCGAGTACCGCGGCGATCTCGGCATCGCGCTGTCCGACGTGTACGGGCTCAACGCCTTCCTGCGCGATTTCGACATGTATTTCTGCAAGCTGTTCGACGGCACGCGGCACGATTCGGGCGATCCGTTCGCCTGGGGCGAACGCGTGCTGGCGCACTATCGGGCGAACCGCGTGGACCCGCGCAGCAAGGTGCTGGTGTTCAGCGACGGGCTGGACATCCCGCAGGTCATGAAGCTCTACGCCCATTTCCAGGGCCGCTGCCAGCTGGCTTTCGGCGTGGGTACCAACCTCACCAACGACGTCGGCCCGAAGGCGCTGCAGATCGTGATCAAGATGGTTCGCTGCAATGGCCAGCCGGTGGCCAAGCTCAGCGACAGCCCGGGCAAGAACATGTGCGACGACGCGGCCTACGTGGCCTATCTGCGGCAGGTGTTCGAGATTCCTGCCGAAGCCGGGAGCTGAGTCCGCGGGCGGTCGGGATGCGTATTGCAGCGGTGGAGTCAGGGGCTCGGCGTGGGCCGGGCGACGCCAACGGCCATGAGGCCATTACCCATCACCAGATGCCGGCATCGTGTGTTTCGCACGCCGGCCACACGAGGGACAGGACATGAGCGACATCTACGATTTCACCGCACGCGACATTGATGGCAACGAACGCTCGCTGGGCGAGTTCCGCGGCAAGACGCTGCTGGTGGTCAACGTGGCGTCCAAGTGCGGGTTCACGCCGCAGTACACCGGGCTGGAGCAGCTGTGGCGCGAGATGCGCGATCGGGGCGTGGTGGTGCTGGGTTTCCCTTGCGACCAGTTCGGACACCAGGAGCCGGGCGACGAGGCGGAAATCCGCACCTTCTGCAGCACCCGCTACGAGGTGAGCTTCCCGATGTTCGCCAAGATCGAGGTGAACGGCGCCGGTGCGCACCCGCTCTACCAGTGGCTGAAGAGTGAGGGCAAGGGGATTCTCGGCAGCGAGGCGATCAAGTGGAACTTCACCAAGTTCCTCGTCGATGCCCACGGCCAGGTGGTGAAGCGCTACGCGCCCACCGACACGCCGGAGAAGATTGGCCGCGAGATCGCCGCGCAGCTGGGCTGAGCTCGCGGCTCAGGGCCGGCTGCGGTCGCGTGCGAGCAGTTCGGCGATGGCGTCGAGTTCGCGGCTCGCCGGCGGATCGCCCGCGGCCGGCTCGTAGTTGTTGAGCATGATGGCAAAGGCCAGGTGCTGGCCGGCGGCCGTGGTGACGTAGCCGGCCAGCGCGCTGACGTAGGTCATCGAGCCGGTCTTGGCCTGCACGTTGCCGGCCGCCGGCGTACCGCGCATGCGGCTGATCAGTGAGCCGTCCACGCCGGCCAGCGGCAGCATGTCGCGCAGGCTCGCCGCGTAGGGCTGCACCGCCAGGTACTGCAGCAGCCGCACCGTCGCCGCGGCCGTCACCAAGTTCTTTCGCGACAGGCCGCTGCCTTCTTCCAGCCGCGCGTCGGCCGGTGCGATGCCGATGCGGTTGAGCAGTTCGCGCAGCGCGCGCAGGCCCCAGGCTTCGGTACTGATGAATCCGGTGGGCGGCGCGTCCGACTGCATCGCCAGCGTGTGTGCCTGCACGCCGGCCATCAGCAGCAGATTCTGCAGATAGAGATTCTGCGAGCGCTTGAGTCCGCTGCGCAGGATCTCGCCCAGCGGCGGCGAGGCGATCTCGCCAATCGGCACGGCGCCATCGAGCAAGGCCCGGTCGTCCTGCGGCCAGTGCAGCACGCGCACGTGGCCGTCGAGCGTGATGCCGTGGCTCGCGAGCGCGTCGCGCAGCTCCTCGCCGGCAACCCGGGCCGGATCGTTCATCGCCAGATGCAGACGCCGCGGCGCGCTGCCGGCGGGCAGGCTGCCGAACACGTACAGCGTGTCGCTGCCCGGCGCCCGGTACAGGTTGAGGTCGCTCGCGCTGCCGGCGGGCCCGGTCATCAGGCGGCTGTCGATGCTGGGAATGGCCAGCGGTGGATCGAGCGCCACGTCGGCGACGCCGCCTGCGTGTGCGGCCGGCGTGAGCGTGAGCAGACCGCGGTTCTCATCGACGCTCAGTGCCGCGGCGGGTGCGGCGAAGGCGCCCAGCAGGTCGCCCACTTCCCAGCCCGAGCCAATCGACGGGCCGGCGAAGTAGGTGTCGTCGGCGACCAGATCGCCGTGCACATGCCGAACGCCCCTCGCCAGCAACTGCGCTGCCAGCCGGTCGGCCCAGTCAGGGCTCGCTGCGGTGCCCAGCGTGGGGTCGCCCATGCCGTAGAGCACCAGCGCGCCGTTGAGCCGGCCGCGGCGGATCGTTCCCTTCGCGAGCAGGCGGGTGGCGGTGTGCTGGTCGGCGCCCAGGCGATCCAGCGTCAGCGCGGCGGTGAACAGCTTGGCGGTGGATGCCGGTTGCATCAGCCGGTTGGCGTGGTGCGCATACAGCGTCTGGCCGCTGTCCAGCGAGACGACCTTGATGCCCCAGCTCGCGCCGGCGAAGCGGGGCGAGTCGATCAGTGCGTCGATCGATGGGGCGATGGCAGATGACGATGGATCCGCACGCGGCGGCAGCGGTGCGGCGTGCAGAGTCGGTGGCAGGATCAACGCGAGAGCGAGCGCGGCGGCGCAGGAAATGAGTCGGTGCATGGCTTGCAGTATGGCCGCAAGCGCCGTGCCGGTCAGGTCGGGAAGGTCGATCTGCTAACCTTGACGCTTCGTGCCGGCTTGCCGCCGGCGGTTTTGCACCTACCACGCGAGACTCTTCATGCAGATTGCCGACCACACTGTTGTTTCCTTCCACTACACGCTGACCGACGACCAGGGCACCGTGCTCGACAGCTCCGCCGGGCGGGAGCCGCTCACCTACATGCACGGCACCGGGCAGATCGTTCCGGGGCTGGAGAAGGTGATGGCTGGCCGCGTGGCGGGCGATCAGTTCAAGGTGGACGTGGCACCGGCCGAGGGGTACGGCGAGCGTCACGCCGAGCTGGAGCAGCAGGTGCCGCGCGATGCCTTTCAGGGCGTGGACGATATCCAGCCGGGCATGCAGTTCCAGGGCCGCGGCCCGCAGGGCGTGATCAACGTGACCGTGACCAAGATCGAAGACGGCGTGGTGTATATCGACGGCAACCACCCGCTCGCTGGCCAGACGCTGCACTTCGACGTCGAAGTGACCGACGTGCGCCAGGCCACCGAGGAAGAAACCGCGCACGGTCACGTGCACGGTCCGGGCGGTCATCACCACTGAGGCGCTTGCCGCCGCGGGAAGGCGCGAACCCGCGCATGAAAGACGCCGCCGTGAGGCGGCGTTTTTCGTTGCGGCGGCGGAGCTGGCTCAGTACCAGTCGAGCAGCGACACGCCCACGCCCAGGTAGGTGGCGTTGTGGTTGTAGTCGATCAGGCTCTCGCCGTAACCCTTGAACACCTCCATGTATCCGCGCAGGTTGCCGCCCACCGGGAAGCTCCAGGTGAACTGGCCCGCCCCGTGGCTGCGCGAGCCGCCGCGCAGGGAGTGGCGCAGCATCAGGCCGAACTCCTGGCCGTTCCATTCATGCAGGATCTGCACTTCGCCGCGGCCCATGTAGTTGCTGATGTCCGGGTTGTCGTCGGTGCTGCGGCTCTCCGGAATGCGCCACCACGGGCGCAGCATCACGGTCCAGCCGGCGCGCTCGAAGCCGACGTCGGCGATCACGCGGTTCCAGCTGCGCGACAGCGGGTTGGAGCGGCCGTTGGACTGGTGATTCACGCCGATGCCGAGCAGCCGGCCTTGCCAGCCGAACACCTCGTAGTGGGTGTTGAACACCAGCATCGCCTCGGGTTCGTAGTTCGTCTCGCGGAACGGGCGCGACAGCTGCGAGTTGTAGACCTGCCAGCGCGAGGACTGGGTGTAGCCCACCCACAGATCGCCGCCCGCGTCGCCGAACACGTCCTGCACCGCCTTGGTCTTCAGGCTTAGCTGGAACTTCGCTTCCACGTTCTGCAGCTGCTGCGCCGTGGCCACGGTGTTGTCGGGGTTCGGGCTGGTGGGCAGGTCGTTCTGGTGGCTGGTGGCAAACACCGGCATCACGAACACCGGCTTGTAGCCACGGATATTGAACGTGCCCAGCTTGGACTCCGGCGACAGCTCCCAGCGTGAGTCGAGCAGTGAGAGCGGTGCTGCGACGGCATCCCCGGAAGTCGGTGCCTTGCCGGCATCGTGGGAAAACACCGCCACGTCCCGCGGGACGTTGCGCTTCTGTGCCACGGCGGCTGCCGTGCGGCCGGTGGCCTTGTCATAGCAGGCGAGGCGCTGGGCGTCGCTTTCGATGGCGGTGCAGCCGCGGATGTCCATCGGATCGGGATTCTGCGCTTGCGCGGGCAGGGCATGCAGCGCAACGGCGGTGGCCAGCGCAAGGGTGAGAGGGCGGGTGCAGCGGGGCGTGGTCATGCCGGAGAGTGCCTGGGTCGAGGTGCGATGAGTGGAGGGGAACGTGGATCGGAGCGTGCACGCGCGCACGGCCGGTGCGCAAACGCTAGAGAATACAGTGGTTTGGCTCCCATGTGCGTTCAGCTGGCCGGTGCACACGGGCGTCATGGCCGTGCGCCACGCCGGCGTCGATATTTCGCGCGATGTCGCTGTGTGCATGCCGGGCGCTGCAGCCTGCGGGCCGCCGTCATCAGGTGCGTGAGCGAATGACCGCCCGGAAACATGGGGGCCCGTTCATTCATTTGTGGCACGGGTGGCGGCAACCGTCGGCGATCCCCCAGTCAGCTTGCTGCAGTTACCCGACATGGCTCCGGGCCGGGTGGCTGCGCTGAGCGCGAAATGCGGTCGGACTCAGCGGGCGCCGTTTGTTCCCATGTTGGCCGGGTCCGGCATGCACGCCTTGCCGTGCAGCGCCTGGCGCAGGGTGACGGCCAGCCAGTTGCAGCGCGCGGCCAGCTGCGGGCGGATGTCCGGTTTCAGCGAGTCGCGCATCAGGCTCTGGCGCATCTGCCGGTAGTGGATGTCGATCTGATCGGGCGCATAGACGCCGGCTGCCCGGTGGCAGGCGCGGTAGCTGGCGAGGTAATCCTCGCAGGCCGGAATGCCGGTGGTGGCTGGCAGCGAGGGATCCACGGCGATGGCATCACGCGCCGCTCCGGCTGGCGGGCGCGCGCCGCTTGCGGAGGCCGCACTGGCCTGAACCACGGGAGTGGGGCGAGCTGCGGGTTTTACCGGCTTGTCCGCGCAGCCAGCGAGAATGACACCGGCGGCAAGGCCGGCGAGGGCAACACGGGTCAGGGGCATGGAGCGGATTCCCTTGCGGCAGACGGGTAATCGACCAATAAACCATGTGTCCAGTCAAGAAAAGCTGAAAGGCTGGCGCGGCGCCATCGCCCCCGGGTATTGACATTGGTCATCCCGGGGCTCGCACGGCTGTGGTTATAATTTTTCCGCTGTGTATGCCGGGGTTACCAGAGCCTCGTGACCCGATGCCGCTGATGCTTATCCGCCCCATCGCTTCACCCCCAGGATTTCCGCGCATTCCAGCCCTCGGCGTTGCTCGTGGCCGCCGGGTTAGCTACCAGAAAACCTACGGAGTGATTCGCATGTCTGATCGTCAAACGGGTACCGTCAAGTGGTTCAACGACGCCAAGGGCTTCGGCTTCATCAGCCGGGACAATGGTCCGGACGTGTTCGTGCATTTCCGCGCCATCACCGGCAGCGGCTTCAAGAGCCTGCAGGAAGGCCAGCAGGTCAGCTTCAAGGTGGTGCAGGGCCAGAAGGGCCTGCAGGCCGAGGAAGTGACGCCGGCCTGATTGGTTCATCACCTTTCAAAACCGGAAAGCCGGGCCGCAGTGCCCGGCTTTTTTGTGTGCGTGGCGCGACCGGCGCGCCGTGCGCCGGCGCGATTCCGCTATGCTTTTTTTTCGCTGTGCCGGCGTTTTGCCTGCTGGCCTGCACGCCGGTTTCTTCATGGAAGCGCGATGACTGGTTTTGCTGACGCGCCGCCGGCGCCCGAGATCGTGCCGGTGGAAGCCGGCGACGGTGCGCGGTTCGAGCTGATGCTGGTGCTGCCGCCCGACGCCCCGCCGGGTCGGGCCCTGTTGTGGCTGCCGGCGATGGGCGTGCCCGCTCGCCACTATCTGCCGCTGGCGCAGGGGCTGGCCGCGCGCGGCGTGGCGGTGGCGATCCACGAGTGGCGGGGCATCGGCTCCAGCGATCGCCGCGCCGGTCGGCGCATGGACTGGGGTTACCGCGAGCTGCTGGAGCAGGATCTCGTCGCGGCCAGCGCCGCGCTTGCAGCGCGCCTGCCCGGCCTGTCGTGGGCCATCGGTGGGCACAGCCTGGGCGGGCAGATGGCCTGCCTGTTCGCCGCGCTGCATCCGCGTCAGGTCCATGGGCTGGTGCTGGTGGCCAGCGGTGCGCCGTACTGGCGGGCGTTCCCGCATCCCGTCGCGCTGCGCCTGGCCTACTACGTGGCGCCGCTGCTGGCCTCCTTGCGTGGACATCTGCCCGGACGCCGGCTCGGCTTTGCCGGCAACGAGGCGCGTGGCGTGATCGACGACTGGGCCCGCAGCGGGCGCAGCGGTCGCTATGCGGCGCGTGGCATCGTGCAGGATCTGGAGACGGCGCTCGCCGCGCTGCACGCGCCGGTGCTGGCAGTGCGCCTGCGCGACGACTGGCTGGTGCCGGCCGCCTCGCTGGACTGGCTGCTCGGCAAGCTGCCCGCTGCCCCGGTGCAGCGAGTGGAGCTCGACGCCAGCGCGCTCGATGGCCAGCGCGCCGACCACTTCGCCTGGATGAAGGCACCCGCCGCCGTGGCCGACGCCATCGCCGACTGGATGCGCTGAGGAAACAGCGCGTTCGCCATCGGGCCGTGCGCGCGCCTTGAAGATGGCTCGGCGCGCCAGCAATTTGTTCGTTTGCCTTCGATCACGAGGTTTTCCATGTCCCTGTTCCAACCGCTGCCGCAGCGCTCGCTCACCTTGCGCAACCGCCTCGTGGTGTCGCCGATGTGCATGTACTCGGCCACCGACGGTTTGCCCGATGCCTGGCACCTCGTCCATCTGGGCAGCCGCGCCGTCGGTGGCGCCGCGCTGGTGATCAGCGAGGCCACCGCGGTGTCGGCGCAGGGGCGCATTTCGCTCGGCGATACCGGGATCTGGAACCGCACCCAGCAGGAGGCGTGGGCGCCCATCACGGCTTTCATCAAGGCGCAGGGCGCCATTGCCGGCATCCAGCTGGCGCATGCGGGCCGCAAGGCGAGCGCGCAGCGTCCGTGGGAAGGCGGCGGCGCACTGGCCGCCGAGGCGGGCGCCTGGTCCACCGTGGCGCCGTCGGCGGTCGCCTTCGACGCGGGCTGGCACGTGCCGCAGGCGCTCGATCAGGCGGGCATCGATCAAGTCGTCGCCGATTTCCGCGCTGCCGCCGAACGCGCGCTGGCGGCGGGTTTTCAGCTGGTCGAGTTGCACGCCGCGCACGGTTACCTGCTGCACCAGTTCCTCTCGCCGCTGAGCAACCATCGCACCGACGGCTACGGCGGCAGCTTCGAGAACCGCACGCGGCTGGTGCGCGAGGTGGTGGGCGCCGTGCGCGAGGTGTGGCCCGACGAGCTGCCGCTGTGGCTGCGCATCTCGGCCACCGACTGGGCTGACGGCGGCTGGGATGCGGCGCAGAGCGTGGCGCTGTCGCGCATGGTGAAGGAGCTGGGCGTGGACCTGATCGACGTCTCGACCGGCGGCCTGGTGCCTCACGTGAAGATTCCCGTCGGGCCGGGCTACCAGGTGCCGTTCGCGGCGCAGATCCGCCGTGAGGCGGATATCGCCACCGGTGCGGTCGGCATGATCACCGAGCCGGCCCAGGCCGAGGCGATCGTGCGCGAAGGCTCGGCGGATGTGGTGCTGCAGGCGCGCGAGAGCCTGCGCGATCCGTATTTCCCGCGCCGTGCCGCCAGCGAACTCGGCGCCACGCTGCGGGTGCCTGCGCAATACCAGCGCTCGTGGTAATGATCACCGCCTGCTTGTCACGCTCTGACGGATGCCTTGCATGAACACCATTCCGCTCCTCGTCAACGGCCGCGTGCACGATCTGGGCGATGGCTTGCGCGTGCGCCGCCTGCTGCCGGAACTGCAGGCTCGCCACGTCGGCCCGTTCGTGTTCTTCGACCACATCGGTCCGGCGGCGATGCCTGCCGGCAAGGGCATGGACGTGCGCCCGCATCCGCACATCGGGCTGGCCACGGTGACCTGGCTGTTCGGCGGCGCGATCCGTCACCGTGACAGCCTCGGCAGCGCGGTGGACATTCGCCCCGGCGCGGTGAACTGGATGACCGCCGGGCGCGGCATCGTGCACTCCGAGCGCACGCCGCCGGCCGAGCGCGAGGCCGGGCACACGCTGCACGGCGTGCAGGTATGGGTGGCGCTGCCGCAGGCGGACGAGGAAGTCGCGCCGGAGTTTCATCACCATGAAGCCGCCGAGCTGCCGCGGATCGCCCGCGAGGGCGCGTCGCTCACGCTGATCGCGGGCACCGCCTACGGCGAAGCCTCGCCGGTGAAGGTGTTTGCGCCGATGTTCTTCATCGAGGCCCGGCTGGAGGCCGGGGCCACGCTGGACTGGCCGACCGAGCACGCCGAGCGCGGCGTGCACGTGATCGAGGGCGCGCTGCAGTGGGACGAGCTGACCGTGCCCGCCGGCCTGATGGCCGTGCAGGCCGGCGACAGCGCGAAGCCCTTGCGCGCGCGCGAGGCAAGCCGGGTGATGCTGTTCGGCGGCGCGCCGCTGGATGGCGAGCGGCACCTGTGGTGGAACTTCGTCTCCACCCGCACCGAGCGGATCGAGCAAGCCAAGGCCGACTGGCGAGAAGGCCGCTTCGATCGCGTGCCGGGCGACGACGAGGAATTCATCCCGCTGCCGGCGAAGTAATGCCGCACGTGCGTCATGCATTGGCGCACGGTCGCGCGTCGGCTCGGCGCGTCTGATCGGGGGTGCACATGGCCGGCTTTTCCAGCTTCCGCGAGTTCTATCCGTTTTACCTGGGCGAGCACCGCAACCCGGTGTGTCGGCGGCTGCACTTCGCCGGCAGCCTCTGCGTGCTGGCGATCGTGGCGGTGGCCATCACCACCGGCCGACCGGCATGGCTGTGGCTGGCGCCGGTGGCCGGCTACGGCTTCGCGTGGGTGGGGCATTTCGTGTTCGAGAAGAACCGCCCGGCCACATTCCGCCATCCGCTGTACAGCCTGGCCGGCGACTGGGTGATGTTCTTCGACGTGCTGCGCGGGCGCGTTCGGCTGTAAAGGTAGCGCCGCTTCGCAGGACTGGCAGTTCTGTTTTCCGCCTACCATTTCCGCAATCGCAATCGCAATCCCAACCGCAGCCGCAACCGCAGCCGCAACCGCAACCGCAAACGCAACCGCAACCGCAACCGGCACCCGGGCGACCGCGATGGTCGTCACCGCGCACGGCGCCTGCCCGGGCGACGCGAGC